>CAZXYA010000171.1:0-15678 GCA_964644655.1 uncultured Saprospiraceae bacterium
ACTGATTAAAGAAAAAATAGGCAGGAATATTGTCTTTAAATTCCTTAGCTTGTTCATATCTTTCCACAAATTGTCGCATTGCTCGGATATCATGAGCACTCGCCAAAGTAGGAATTAGCATTAAATCACTTGCTAAAATAATACGAGTGGTCATTTCAGATAAACTTGGTGTTCCGTCAATTATGACAAAATCATTATCCAAATCCAAGCGATCTACATTTTTAGTTAATGCTTTAGCATCAATCACGCCGACCGTCAAAATTTGAGGTAAACTATCATCTCGAACACCAGACCATTCTATACTATTCTGGTTTCTATCCGTATCAACTAGGCATACTTTATAGCCTAAATGAGCTAAACAGACTGCCAAATTTTGGGCAACAGTTGTCTTACCTACGCCTCCTTTTAGATTAGATACACCAATTTTCATAAAAGCTTGTTTAATTTTAGGTAAATAATTCAGGTTACAAATAGTCATTTTATAACGCTTCTACATCGTTTTTAAATTGATTTTTTCAATTTCATTACTTGTAATAGCATCGTAATACTTAATTATTTATAACACCTAATTAAATAAGTAAAGTAATTAGAACTTGTTGGAAATTTATCTTTTGGGCTAAAAAACAAATCACTAGTAAGGTGATATTTAGTGACGGCATCGTCCAAATTATATATATAATTAAATTCAAGTGCAATATAGCTATAATTCAGCATATACGGAAATCATCTTTTGCTATTTTCAGTAAAAAAGTATTTACTGAAATAAAAAACTAGCAGCAACCCTAATAAAACCTTACGATTTCATAAATTATCAATCTATGATACACTTAAATTATTTTGATGTACGTCAGCGTAATTATTTAAAGATATAACATATATAGAGCTGCAAAGTATAAAATACAAACCTGTTACCTTACTAACCATTTGGGGTTCGCTCTTAAACACCTTTCTATTATATCTGCACACTTTTGAATCTTTATAAAGTAATTAGGGAGCAGGTAATAAATAAGCTACCCAAATTTTGAGAAGTTAGTTTTTCTTTAGACAAGGCGAAAAACGCAGACAGAGCCTTTGTTCTGGCGAGTATTTTCAACGCAGTATAAAGGAAAAATAACGAGTAAAATGGGTAGCTTATATTTTACCTGTTCCCTTACATAAAAGCTTTGTAAATATTTCTTAAAACTAAAAATTTTGTCCTTTTATCGTTTTTACAAGTATTTGAAATTCAACTTCTATCTTCTTAAATGAATAAAAACAGGTGTATTATCTCTATAAAGCACTATTTATCAAGGCTTTGAGTACTTAATTACTTAGTATTGGGTTTTTTCAAAATACTTGATTCTTAAAAATTGAATCTTCGAAATTTACTTTCATTCAAAAAGTTAAATGGGGATAAATAATCCCAATAAAAAAAAAGAAAGGAAAATCTAGTTAGGTTTAGTAAATACTTATTTCCGTATTTACTTAAATACTTACTTAATTAATTAAAGGCTGATTTATGGGACTAATGACAATCGCTAATTTATAAATATCAAGCCTAAATAGAATTCTACTATTTAGTTTTTAATTGAAATCTAATTTTAGGGCATTTATGTCTTCTCTAAAGGCTTATTAATACTTATCCTTGCATTGGTAAGGATTTAATTTATTTAAGCTTTTAATTAGCTTAAATTAGTTTAGTGAAAAAATGTAAAACAGTAAACTTAAAAAGTTGTCAATTGGCATCCATCTAAACAGATACTGAAAAGCGTAAATACTGATAATTGTTATAGGTCATGATTATTTAGATTAAATCCTCTTCAAAATTCAGTAAATAAGTAAATACTTTTTTCATGTATTCAGTAAAAAGTCTATTTGCTTTTATTTTCCTTATTTCATTAAATACTGATTTACTCTTTTAAGGAAACATACTAAATTATCGAAGCGATGTAGTTTTTTGTGTACTGAAACACTTATTTCATGTATTCAGTAAACGATTATTTACTTATCAGCACTTTTCCTTACTTCATCAAATACTGATATACTCTTTTAAGGAAACGTTGTATTATTTTGCAGTATTTGCACCTTTACTTGTTTACTGAATTGTTCATTTCCTTAATACAGTAAATACTGATTCACTCTTTTAAGGAAATACACTAAATTATCGAAGTGATGTAATTTTTTTGTGTACTGAAGCACTTATTTCATGCATTCCGTAAATAATCATTTACTCATCAGCACTTTTCCTCATTTCATTAAATACTGATTTACTCTTTTAAGGAAACATGGTATTATTTTGCAGTATTTGTACCTTTACTTGTTTACTGAATTGTTCATTTCCTCAATACAGTAAATACTGATTCACTCTTTTAAGGAAATACGTTAAATTATCGAAGTGATGTAATTTTTTTTGTGTACTGAAGCACTTATTTCATGCATTCCGTAAATAATCATTTACTTATCAGTACTTTTCCTTATTTCATTAAATACTGATTTACTTCTTTAAGGAAACATAATATTATTTTGTAGTATTTACACATTTACTTATTTACAGAATTGATTATTTCCTTGATTCCGTAATTACTCATTTACTGAATACCGTTTCTACTTTTTTCATTAAGTACTGATTTACTTCTTTAAGTAAATGCGATAATATTTTGCAGTATTCGCACTTTTACTTATTTACGGTATTACTTATTTCCTCAATTCAGCAATTACTTATTTCCTGATTATATCATTTCCTTATTTAATTGAATACTGATTTACTTCTTTGAGGAAATATGACATTTTTTGCAGTATTTGCACTTACACTTGCTTACTGAAATACTTATTTGTTAATTTAGTAAGTGCTTATTTACTGATTTACGCTTTTCCTTGTTTACTGATAAAATCTTTCTCATATTTCATTGAATACCGTTTAATTTTATTGAAAAATTTCTGACTGTAATGGATTGCGATGGTTGCTAAATTTAGCCCCTTTTTGACGTTAAAAAAATAACTTGTTGTCTTCGTTTTGGTGGAACTTTCCAAAACAGCTATGCTGATTGGGAAAATTACGGCAAGGCAAAGACTAAAAGACCCTATTTCACTAAAAAGTTATTTCCTAAATTTCCAGTATATCAGTAATGTGGATCTTTGTATTCAAGCCAATAGGGGAGGGGAGGAGCATAAAATTTTATGGAGGTTCCAAGAATCATTTTATTGCTTGTCTAGTGCTAATAAATGTTAAATGTTGACTCCCTATTATAAACCAGGCTTCATAATTTTTAAAATTATTCATAAGCCATAATGAGTTCAGTAAACAGTAAATGGAGTTTTGAATGATTTCTCTACTTATTTACTTAACTTGTCCATAATAAGAATCAGGCCCATGTTTTCGTTCATAATGCTTTTGTATTAACGTATCTTTTAATCTTGGTGCTAGGGGATTGATTCCTAAGGATAGATAAGCCATTTTGGCACATTCCTCTAATACAGCACTATTATATATTGCTTTGGTCACCGTCTTCCCCCAAGTAAAAGGCGCATGGTTGCCTAATAAAATCATTTCTACTTCTTCATAAGACAAACCTCTTTTTTCAAACTCATTTAAGATTTGAAAACCAGTTTCATATTCATAATCCCCCTTAATCATTTCATCTGACATCGGTGGGGCACAAGGAATATCGACCGTCAAATGGTCGGCATGAGTCGTCCCCATAATAGGAATATCTTTTTGTGCCTGCGCCCAAGCGGTGCCATAAGTAGAATGGGTATGTACCACCCCGCCAATTTTATCCCAATATTTATACAAAACGGCATGGGTTTTAGTATCAGAGGAAGGACGCATTTTGCCCTCAATTGTATTCCCCTCAAAATCTACAATAACCATATCTTCGGCTCGTAAATCTTTATAGGGAACTCCACTTGGTTTAATGGCAAATACTCCTTTTGCTCTATCTACTGCACTCGCATTTCCGAAAGTAAATAAGACTAGACCTAATTTTGGCAACTGCATATTGGCCTCATAGGTCGCTTCTTTTATCGTTTTATAAGTCATATTGAAAAGGGGTCAAAGGTCAGATTTACCTATTTTTGTAAAGTAATAATTCTAACAATCACAAGCAGTTTGATGTCTAAATATAGGGTATGCTCACAAAAAATCATACCCCTTTAAACTCCCTTTTTGGTTTCTTTGGGCTCGATGCCCAGAGAAACCAAGCTACCAAGAGCTATTTCTATTTTCATAAGAAAACCCTTTGTCTAAATAAATCTTAGTTTAATGCTTAAATGTTTTTTTCTACCAAATCTCCATATTTTGAATACGCTGCATACATTTTTTCATAAATAGCTACTCGTTTTTTGTTGGGTTGATAAATTTTATCAAAACCAGCACCCATTTTTTTCATGGCAGCGGGAACATCTTCAAATATCCCAGCGGCAGTTGCAGCAAACATTGCCGCTCCTAAAGCACAAGTTTGTTCAGATTTAGCAATTTTAATGGGCTGATTCAATACATCTGCCATGGTTTGCATAATAAATGGAGATTTTTTGGCAACCCCACCTAAACCTATTACTCCTTCAATAGGAATGCCTTCTTCTTTAAATCTTTCTACTATTTTTTTAGCACCAAAGCAAGTAGCCTCTACTAAAGCTCTAAATATTTTTGGCGCATCACTTCCTAAATTCAATCCAAAAATGGCTCCTTTTAGGGCTTGATTAGCATCAGGTGTTCGGCGACCATTGAGCCAATCTAAGGCAATGATACCTGTTGTCCCTGGGTCCATTTTTTGAGCAGCCTTGGTTAATTGCGGAATAATTCGGTCAGTAGCCTCTTCAATTAATTGTTTTTTTAAAGATTTATCCAACAATTTACTTTTTCCTACAACCTCATCTAAAGTCCAAGCCAGTATATTTTTAAACCAAGCATAGACATCTCCAAAGGCAGATTGTCCTGCTTCCAATCCCATCATTCCAGGAATAACAGAACCATCTACTTGCCCACAAATTCCTTTCACTAGCTTATTTCCTACTTCATCCATTGGGGCAATCAACACATCACAGGTAGAGGTACCCATCACTTTGCTCAAATGATAAGGGGCGATTTCTCCCCCTACCGCTCCCATATGTGCATCGAAGGCCCCCACAGCTACAATTACCTCCGTTGTCAAGCCTAATCTTTTTGCCCAAACTTTGGATAAATTCCCAGCAGGTTCATCAGAAGTATAGGTGTCTTTAAATAAACGGTCGGTTAAACCATCCAATAAAGGGTCTAGTTTTACAAAAAAATTATTCGGGGGCAAACCGCCAAAATCTTCATGCCATAGCGCCTTATGTCCCGCTGCACAGCGACTTCGTTTCATCTGATGCACCTCTGTTCCTCCCGTCAAAAGGAAAGGGATCCAATCACAATGCTCCACCCAAGAATAAGCCGCTTTTCTTACTTTTTTATCTACTCGAAGCGTCCGTAGAATCTTTACCCAAAACCATTCTGATGAATAAATGCCGCCTTCATATTTTGAGTAATCTATCTCCCACTTAGCACATAATTCATTGATTTCAGCTGCTTCTTGGATACCTGTGTGGTCTTTCCAAAGAATGAACATGGCATTAGGATTCTCAGCAAAAGCAGGTTTCATTGCCAAGGGAGTCCCTGTTTTATCTACGGCTACTGGCGTTGACCCCGTGGTGTCAATGCCAATTCCTTTTACTTTGGCAGCCGTACCTTTTGGTGCTACCTTTAAAGCTTTTTTAATGGATTTTTCCAATCCTTCGACATAATCTAAAGGGTGTTGTCGAAATTGATTAGAAGCAGGGTCACAATATTTTCCTTTTTTCCAACGAGGATAATAAAATATAGCACTTCCCAATTCTTTCCCATTTTGGGTGTTAATTATTACGGAACGAACCGAATCTGTACCATAATCTACGCCTATTACTACGCTCATAAATTTCTTTTGAGGAGCCTGGAAGCAAGGAGTCAGTCAGTTTAATTTCTGACACCTGACCTCTATTCCTTAATTTTTCAACAAAAAATCAGTCGTCACCTTATTAAATCGTTCTAAATCCTCCCAATGATGTACATGTCCACCTGTTGGAAAAGTAACCAATTCAGATTCCGCAATTTTTTCATGTAAAATATCTGAAAAAGAGGGCGGGGTAAAAATATCCATGCTACCAATGGTTATCATAGTAGGCACTTCTATTTGATGTAATCTATCCACCGTATTATGGTGAATGCAGGCATCTAATTGACCTTCAAAACCATTTTGGGTTTGAGGATTTTCACTATCTGCTGCTCCTTGTTGTCCTTCTTTTAAATCTATCATGCCTTCTTCATAATAGGGCGGTGCAAATATCCATAATTGGAGTAGCTCCATGAAATCCTCCCGTTTAGATGTTACTCTTAATTTTTTCAAGTTTTCATAGACCGTTTTAGCGTAATTATTAAAAACTGGCCAAGTGCTAATCAGCACCAAACAAGATACCCTATCGGGATAATTGAGCGCTAATTCTTGGGCAATTGCCCCGCCCATAGAAATACCTGCCACTTTGGCTTGTTTAATTCCTAATTTATTCATCACGGCAATGGTGTCCGTAGCCATCATTTTTGTAGTATAAGGTCCTTTTGGCTGGTCTGAGACGCCTACTCCTCTATTATCAAGGATGACACATTGAAAATGTTGTTCGTAAACTGCTACATGCTGTTCCCATACATCCCCATCTGCTCCAAAGCCCATTAATAAGACTAAGGGCGCTCCTTCTCCTTTAATTTGGTAGTAAATTTTTGTGCCGTTTGAATTGGCATATCCTGTTTTTTCCATTTTTACATGATGACAAGATTATTCAAGACTAGCAGGATTAGGAATATTGTTTTTCTTGAATAATCTTTAGTTATTAAATTGGTCATTAAAAGCTAAAAGGGAGAATTTACCCACGAAAACAAATAGGCTACATAATTACTTCTAAGCAACGATTATATAATGAATTGAATTATGGGTTCAAATTGAATGCAGGTAGCTTAAATTCTTTTAAACTTATTGTGGTTCTCTGACAAATCCCATGATTTAGATACGGAGGCTATGCCGCCGAAAAAAACAACCGCTCACTCCATAGAACCTTTTAGCAGCCAAAGGCAGCGTACGACTTTCATGGGATTTGTCAAAGACCTCTTATTGTTAGCAGTTTTTACTGGAAATAAAAGACACCTTTATCAAGTCCACAAAAATAGTTGACACTTTTTAGTGTGCCATGAAATGGCGAGATAATAGAAAACGTCTTGTTCAAAATTCTATTTCCAAAAGATACTTTTTACATATATCTTATAATCACTCCAAGCACAGATCTATATGGAGTAGGGTAGTGGCACAAATCATTTATAAACCGTCCGAAACCATTGTTCACAATACCCTTTGATACTATTTTCTAATTGAGCCTTGTAGTTAGGAATATCTTTAAAAGAATTAAAAGCATTGGTTCGTTCTTTTCTAATCCGTTGATACTCTGCTTTATAATCAATTTTAAATTGATTATAATTAAATACTTTTTTAGTACGAATACTTCCTGTTGGTCTGACTAATTTTTCTATAGACTGTTCGAAGGAAATAGGCTGTCTAGTCTCTTCCTTGGGGGAAGTCTCCTGCTCTACAGCTTTATGCTTTTCAATATAGGCAAGGTATTCAGAATGGGTCATGGTTTTAGCCACTTTACGAAGCCCTTTAATATTGTCAGGTAATTTTTTAGTTGTTTCCCATAATCGTTCAATTATTACCGCATGCACACTATCTTTGGTTAATCGACCGTTTTTCCACCAAGAAACAAAAGCACCTGCTTTTGATTTAGATTTAGTCGCTTTCAGAAAATACTGCCAGACCGTCTTTGCATATAAATCTTCATGCCCGACCACTAATTCATATTTTAATTTAGGATCAGATAAAATATTTTCAATGATAAAAGACTTATTGACACCATTATCCGCTAAAAATTTATAGGCATAGTATTGGGCCTGTGTTAATTGAGCTACTTTATTACCGTGATTAGAAGTCCCTTTCTTTGCCCCCAAACTCTTTTTAATATCTCCAGTACGGTAAATACTGTACTTTATTTCCGTAATCTTTTTAGTCCCTGATTTTGAAATACCTGTAAAGAAAAATTTAATGTCCCCACTTTTTTTAGAATCTTCTGTTGCTACATCTAAAATACGTCTTTGAAAATCATAAAACCGATTATAAGTTTTTACCGTATCCAAACCAAATCTTCGGCGAAAAGTCATTAGGGGTTCTGCTCCATGAAACTCAGCTCGACCATCATAAATTTTACTTTTCATATAGAGGAATATGGGGACAGAATATTTTCCATCAAATTCCATCGTACTCTTAGCAAGCATTTGTAAAAAATTTCGCTTTAAACCCATTAAAAAAGGTTTTGCGAAAGAGGTAATGACAAAAATTAAATCTCCTGATTTCTTTTCGTGTAAGACTGCTTGAAACCAGGCGAAGCTTCCTTCTAATTGTGGACTGTTTACTTTAATCGGTCGATCTTTTAAGGACAAAACCGCATCCATAGCTCTTTTTATCACTCCTCCTCTAGGTGTTTCTCCTCCTGTGAAATAACGAACATATTCTTTGTAAGGAATTCGGTAGGTATTTTGTTCCACTACTTTCTGTTCCAGATAAGCCATCTGAGCTCGCTTACTGGTGATGCCTAATTCTACAATTTCATCTTTGATATCATCAATGCCATAAACAGGTTTCTCTGTACTATCAATACAAGAAACCAAAACTAATAATGCTTGATATTGCAATTTGCTTAAATCAACGGGAGGATATTCCGCTGCTTCATTAGATAAGGCTACAAGGCGTTGTAGCTCCATTGGTTTTGGCATCGTTACATTTTTGTGTAGTATAGCTAATAAAGTAAATTAGCCTTGTTAAAATTAAATTTCTTCATAGTACTTTGCGCTATTGCGTCATAACAGACCATAAATTTTACTTTATTTAGGTAGCTAACCAAATCAAATATTAGATTTTTACTAACAATTCCCTTATTTAAGTACTTTTTTGACGTAATAAGAAGAATATGGATAGTCAAAAGATACTATTTCGACGCAATAATTGTAATTACTTAATTCTAAACGCACTATTACAAGAGGTAATTTATGTGTTTTTTAGGCTTCAACAGTATAAAGTTGGAAAATTTCACTAAAAAAAATAATATTGGAAAAAATAAATTATGAATAACGTCTAAATAGGTCATTTATGGAGTCCTTTATAGGCTTATTTACTAATTAGACGTAATAATCAAAGCAAAATAGGTATTTTTTAGACGTAATAGCCTAATTGTCGATACTATTTTGGCGTAATAGTATAGCTATATGTAATGCAAGTAAGAAATATGTACTAATTAGACGTAATAGCTCTTCATTTTATTGATTCTTTACTATCTCGACGTAATAGCCTCTACATAATGTGTTTCCAAAAAAGATTTGATACTTACTTGACGCAGGAGCTTACTATCTTGACGCTATCCGAATATTTTTTAGACGCAATAGGTACTATCTTGACGTTAGATACTTGTCTAAAATATTGATTAACAAGGAGTTATAGCTCTCTTAGAAATATTAGGTTAAAAGGAAGTACTTAAGTATAAAAGTATAATAAACCTAAAGTGAGTTTTATAATTTTTATTTTTAAGTTATTTTTTACTCATACTTATTTTTCTTTCTAGTAAATTACAAATGAGTAAAATTTATTTAAAACTAAAATATTAGGCTCAAAGACACCGATTTCGAAGTCACTACTACCCCCGTATTACATAAGCTAAATCATTTGTTTTTTGCTAGGCGCGAAAAACGGAGCTACCCGTACGGGTAATGAGCAGACAGGTATTTTCGTAACGACCTAGAAAGATGAGCAAACACCATTTGTGAACCGTTCACGGACGGGATGCATAAAGTCACAGAATGGGTAGATTATATTTTACCTATTCCCTTATCTAAAAAGATTTAAAAATGACATGGAAAGGAGCATTATTTTAGGAAACACTGCTTAAGTTTGCGATATGAAACTGAAAAACGATTTATTAATAAGAACAGCACTTGGTGAAACAGTAGAACGGCCACCTGTTTGGTTAATGCGTCAAGCTGGAAGGATTCTACCTCAATATAGAGCTTTACGAGGTAAATTAAGTGGATTTAAAGAGTTGGTAGAAACACCTCATTTAGCCGCAGAAGTAACCATTCAACCAGTCGATGAATTGGATGTAGATGCAGCTATCATTTTTTCAGACATTTTAGTCATTCCAGAAGCAATGGGCTTGACTTATGAAATGGTAGAGAAACGAGGCCCTTTGTTTCCTAAAACCATTCAAAATGCGCAAGACGTCACTAAATTGACAAGCGGAGAAACTGCTGCTGCTGAATTACAGTATGTTTTTGATGCCATAGAAATTACCGTAAAAGAATTAGATGGTCGAGTACCATTAATTGGTTTTGCGGGCGCTCCTTGGACAATTTTAGCCTATATGATAGAAGGCTCAGGAAGTAAAACTTTTTCTAAGGCTAAAAAATTTCTATATCAAGAACCAGTATTAGCCCATCAATTATTACAAAAAATTACCGATACTACTATAGCTTACTTAAAGTTGAAAATAAAAAGTGGTGTAAATTTAGTGCAAGTATTCGATTCCTGGGCGGGCATTCTATCACCCTTACAGTTTAAGACTTTTGCCTTGCCTTATTTACAACAAATAGCATCAGCTATTGAGGAAGTTCCTGTAACTGTTTTTGCAAAAGGAGCATGGTTTGCATATCCAGAATTGGCAGAAGTAGCTTGTAATGTAGTAGGTATCGATTGGAATACATCTCCTTTTTATGCAAAAGCATTATTAAAAGACAAAATCTGTCAAGGTAATTTAGATCCTTGTCAATTATATGGGCAGCCAGCAGAGGTAAAAAAGGCAGCCTTAAGCATGGTGAAAAATTTTGGGGGCAAACATATCGCTAACTTAGGTCATGGTGTTTATCCTGATACGCCCTTAGACAATGTGCGTGTGTTTGTAGATACCATTAAAGGGTATCGATATTAAGGATTTTTAAACAACATTTATTGCTCCCTTAAATGGTAAAAACCTGAGGATACTTACTATTGGAAAAATTATTTTGGACATAGAGTACACAGTCGATTCATTGATTGATTTTCAATCTTATGCCTTCCGTGTGTATTTCGTTATTAGAAATATCCTATAGCTCTAATATAAACTTATTCAAATTTATCGTACTATCTAAATCCAATTTTTTTCGCAACCGATAGCGTGCTACTTCCACTCCTCGAATAGAAATATTCATCAAAGGAGCCATTTCCTTGGTTGATAAATTCATCCGCAAAAAGGCACATAATTTTTGGTCATTAGCGGTTAATTGGGGATATTTTTCTTGAATCCTTTGCAAAAAATCAATATGTACTTGATCGAAATAATGGGCAAATTGATTCCATAAATCATCTACTTGGGTATTCTCTTTTAAAAGCCGATTAACTTTTCTTAATTCTTTAGCGACAACCGTGTCATTTGTATTTCTAGCTACTTTATTTAATCTTTCTTGTATTTGATGAATCAATTCGCTTCGCTGTACTAAATGCATGGTAGAAATAGCTAATTCACTATTTTTATGAGCAATTTGACCTTCTAATTGCTGGTTTTTTAGAGAAATAATTGCTCGCTCACTTTGTTCGACTACTTTTAGATGTTCCATTTCTTTTCTTTTCTGAGTAGCTTCTAAAGCAGCTTTTTCTACCTGAAACTTTCTTCTTGGTACTAAGATTAGCCCACTTAAAAAAGTGCCTATTAATAAAAAATAAATAACAATTGCTTGATTTGAAGCATACCAAGGAGGCGCAATATCAAAAGACAAACTAGCTATTTTACTTTCTCGACTATTTAAGGATTTAGCTTTGACTAAAAAGCGATAATTACCAGAATTCAGATTGGTAAAGTCTTTTTCTGTTTTAGTAGACCAAACAGACCAATCTTCATCAAAACCTTCTAATTTAGTGGAAAATTGCAATTGTTGTTGTGCAGCAAAATCAGAGGCTGCATAACTAAACATAAGTGCATTATCTTGAAAGGGTAGGGTAGTGGTCAGCTTACTTTCCCTACTTTGGTATTGCCCAAATATTAAGATGCTATCTTTATTGCTAATATTTTTGACCTTAACTAAATGTGCTGTAAAATCATCACCAGAATAAATAGGTTGCTTGTCAGGATTAAAATGAATAAATCCTTTTTCCCCTCCTATAAACACATTATGTGCATCATAGGGGTAAATAAATTCAAACCCTCGAACTAATTTGTTTTGTAATTCAGGGTAAATAATTTTAGTGAATGTTTTTTGTATGCCTTTATCGTTAATTTTAAGTACGCCTGTTTCTTTACTAGTGACAAACCAAATATTGCCGTCAGCATCCTCAAAAAAACGTAAAATACTTTCAGTTGCCCCAATTAGTGCCGATAATTTGTCAAAAGGAACAAAACTATCTTTCACCGCATCATATCTAAACACCCCATATTCCCCTGTAAAAACGGTTTCTTTATTGATGGTAAAAACATGGTTTAGATTATTACTAGGCAATCCATCTTTTTGCCCATAAAGCTGAACATTTATACTAATCAAATCATCACTTAACCGAACCTTGTAAATACCTCTATACGGATGTGACACCCAAATATTACCAACCTGGTCTTGTTCTATAATTCTACAAGATTCCTTTAATTCATCATATCTTTTTATTCGCTGCCAGCCTTTGTCTATTTTACGATATAATACTAAACCATCATAAGTACCCATTAGGTAATAAGAAGGATGCTGCTGCAACGGAATCATTTTCCAATTACCAAGCGTTGTTGAAATTTGTTGTAATTGCTGATTATTTATCAAAAAACCGCCATCATGATGCCCTAAAAAAAGTTCCTCTTCCAGTACATCTAAGCCCCAAACTTGCCCACCACTATTATTCATCAATTTAAATTTGTTAGGGGTTAGTGGATCATAATAAGATTGCCAAGGTTGATGATATAATCCAGAAGAAGTTCCTAAGTAAATAGTTTTTTGAAAAATTTTAGCATCATATGCCGTCCCTTCTTGATCCAGATCAGGTAATAATTTAGTAAAGGGAGAATTCAAAGCAACATAATCAATGCCATTATTTAAACCCACCCAAAGATTTCCCGCCTTATCTTTAAAGACATTGAGTATTTGATTGTTTTGTAATCCATGCGTTCTATCTAATTTATATAAAAATTGTCCAGTCTCCCCTAAAATAACCAACCCGCCATTTGCTGTTCCAACCGCCAAATTTCCTCCTCCTAAATCCGTAGAATGATGAATCTTATTTTTATTAAAAAAAACAATGTTATCCTGGTAAGTCCCAAGCACTTCATTTTCATAAGTCAATAAACCATTATGTAAAGTTGAAAAAAGTAATTTTTTTTGCTTCGTTAAAGAAATATCTTTAATAATAATATCAGCAAATGCAGCTCCACCTTCAAATGGCTGAATTACCGCTGATGTAATTTTGTGTAGCCCTTTTTCATTTCTAATAAAAATTTGTTGGTCAACTGTGCCCAAAAAATCAATAACTCCGTCTTCAATTACTTGGATATTTTTTCCTTTATAAATAAAGACTTTGCCTGAAGCTCTAAAATATATTTTTCCATCGACTTCAATTATTTGCCATACATCTGCAAAATTATTATGACTAGTTGGTACCAAATCTACAAGTGATTGATACCTTAATAATCCTTGCTCGGAAGGTTCAAAATAACCAAATTCTCCTTGTCCTCCAACATAGATTCTACCTGCCGAAGTTATGTGTAAAGATCGAGCAATCGTTTTATTATTTAATGGAAATAATTCCCAATTAATCCCATCAAATTGAAGTAATCCATTATTATTTGCAAAAAACATAAAGCCATTAGGATGTTGGTCTATATCCCAATTTTGAGTGCCTGCTTTATATATTTCGTTGGGGTAGTTGGTAGTGAAAGGAATGCCAATATTTGTAGGTTGCCCAATTAATGATAGAAGAGAAAAAAGCCAGAGTAGTATTAATAAACTCCTTTTTTTAAAATGATTAATATGAGTGGGTAATAAGGACATGATTAATAAATAAAATAAAGTACTATTTGTTTAATTCTATTAAGATGTAGTGACAATTTACAAAAATAAATTAGATGACGTAGTAATGATGTAATAAAAATCATCATTTTCTAAAGTTTGTAGTAATAGAGATGTAATATTTTTTTATTATAAAGTAATTCTAATTCCTAATTTTGTTTTCTAAATTATCTCTTCACAAAAGATTATTTTTCAATAATCATCTTTCAAAGATAATTTTAGTCTTAATTTGTGATACTACTCTTTATACAATTGTAGTAGGATAAATAAATCGGAAAAACTTTAATTATGAAAAAAATTTACTTTTCACTTTTACTATTATTCACTTTCACCAATGTTTTTTCCCAATTGGAAGGAACAACGTGGAAACTAGCACCAACAGCTCAAGCATTAGCAGTTGGACCAACCCAAGGGGATTTTTCTTGGTGGTCAAATAGTACTGCAGATGTCACTACCAGGGCTTGTTTATTTGATGACCAATTTGTTTTTAACGCAGATGGTACTTTTAGTAATGTGCAAGATGGAGAAACTTGGTTGGAAGGATGGCAAGGAATGGATCCTGAAGGTTGTGGTGCTTCTCTTGCTCCTCATGATGGATCAAATGCGGCTACTTGGTCGTTGGATGAAGCTTCAAGTATGCTTACCCTTACTGGTGTAGGGGCTCATTTAGGGTTAGCAAAAGTACATAATGGTGGAGAATTGACTTCTCCTGCGGATGCACCAGCTTCTATTACTTATCCTGTTGTCATTGATGGAAATACCATGACTATTGATATTGATTTTGGTGGTGGTTTCTGGCATTTTGTTTTAGAAAGGGATACTGGTGAAGAACCTGTAGTAGATCCTAATGTAACTTTTGGTGTAGATATGAATGGGTTTGATGGCTCATTTGTTCAGGTGAATGTAAGTGGTTCTTTTAATGGCTGGTCTGGAGATGCCAATCCTTTAGCTGATGAAGACGGAGATGGGGTATGGACTGGAATAATCCCATTAGCGGCAGGAGACTATGAATATAAATTTACGCTAGATAATTGGGCGGCACAAGAAGAATTTGAAGAAGGTGCAAGTTGTACCATAACAACAGATGGATTTACCAATCGGATTATAACGGTAACAGAAGATGCAGAAGTTTGTTTTAATTGGAATACTTGTGATGCTTGTGGAACAGATACTGGTGGCGATGGAGGTGGAGATGCACCTATGGGGCTTGCTGGTACTTGGAAAATAGCACCTATGGCTCAAGCTTTAGCAGTAGGGCCAGCCTTAGGAGATTTCTCTTGGTGGTCAAATAGTGCTGCAGATGTAGCCACCAGAGCTTGTTTCTTTGATGATCAATTTGTTTTTAATGAAGATGGTACTTTTAATAATATTCAAGATGGAGAAACTTGGTTAGAACCATGGCAAGGAATGGATCCTGAAGGTTGTGGCGCTTCTGTTGCTCCTCATGATGGGTCAAATGCGGCTACTTGGTCGTTTGACGAAGCGACAGGTATGATTACCCTTACTGGTGTAGGGGCTCATTTAGGGTTAGCAAAAGTACATAATGGTGG
>CAZXYA010000172.1:0-15614 GCA_964644655.1 uncultured Saprospiraceae bacterium
AAAACTGGTAATGCTGCCATGACGGTATCCATACCCCAACCAAATTCTTGGGTGAGCGGAATAGCAAAAACTCCTATCGTGTAAAAAGGCAAAGGTGACATTCCTAAACCAATACCTAAGGTAGATGCCATCACAACAGGCCATCCAAATTTAAATTCTTTCCAATTACGTTTTGACATAGATAAGGATTGAAGGAGAGAAGGGGTGAAGGATTGAAGGAAAGTTAGGCGCGTATTGCCCTCAATCCTTCAAACCTTCAAGCCTTCAATCCTTACATTGAAAAAGACAAATCTAAAAATAGTTAACATAATTAACTAATTATTCTATCTTATTTTGATATTTTCGCCGCAAATTGTTTTTTTAAAAAATATTTTTGCAAAATTTTAATCTAAAAAATATATTTTTCCTACAAATTAATTAACTTTGTTAATAATTAATAAAGTTAACTATTTTTTGTAGATTGAAGAATTTGGAAAAGAAGGATTGAAATTTAATACTAAAACTTACTTTCCTTCCTTTTGAAAACTTTGCTCCTACTACCTTTTAGTAGACGGGAAATCCTTCGAAAATTAAATCTTTACAGTATGGCGATGACCATTACAGAAAAAATAATGGCGCAGAATTGCGGCAAGCGAAAAGTTGTACCAGGTGAGTTAGTTTGGACTGATGTTCATACTGTAATGACCATGGACTATCTAGGAAAAACTTGTTTTAATAAATTTCGCTCTTTAGGAAAAACTGAGGTTTTTGATAAGGATAGAGTCATTTGTGTATCTGACCACTTAGTTCCTCCGCCAAATCAGAGATTTGCTAACATGTTAAATGAATGGCGACAGGTCGTTCGTGAACATGATATTACCCATTTTTATGATTTAGGCAGACAAGGGATTGCTCACCAAATTATGGTAGAACAAGGTCACGTTTTGCCAGGAAAAATCAGTATAGGAACTGATTCACATGCCAATACTTATGGTGCAGTTGGTGCAGTTGGTAATGCGGTAGGGGTAACAGATGCTGCTGTAGCTATGGCAACTGGGAAAGCTTGGTTCAGAATACCAGAGAGTGTAAAGTTTCATATTACTGGTGAATGGCAGCCATGGGTGATGGCAAAAGATTTATCATTACACATCATGGGTATGATGAATTGGAATGGACACCTTTTATATAAAGCATTAGAATATTGTGGCCCTGCCATTGAATCCTTAGACATGGCTGGTAGAATGACGCTTTGTAATATGACGGTCGATTTGGGCGCAAAAAATGGAATTATAGCCCCCGATAAAGTCACAAGAAAATATTTAAAAGGGGTAGCCAAAGGAAAATGGAAAGGAGTAAAGAGTGATAAAGATGCAAAATACGATGCTGTTTATGAAATTGATGTGTCTAAGGTAGTCCCAACTATCGCAAGACCACATAAATTGGATGACACCGTCTCTGTGGATGAATTAATAGGAACATCGTTCAATAAAGCTTTTGTTGGTACTTGTACTAATGGTCGAATAGAGGATTTGGCTATTATGGCTAAAATATTAAAAGGAAAACGCATTCACAGAGATGTAAATATGATTGTCGTTCCTGCAAGTCAGGATGTTTATTTACAGGCCATTAAAAAAGGATATTTAACGACATTGATTGAGGCGGGTGCTGCTATAGATACGCCAAGTTGTGCAGCTTGTGCAGGCATTCATACAGGAGTTGCGGGAGATGGAGATATTGTTTTGAGTGCAGGTAATAGAAATATGCGAGGAAGAATGGGCAGCAAAGAAGCAGAGATATATTTAACTTCTCCAGCAGTAGTAGCAGCATCGGTAATGACGGGTAAAATTACTGACCCTAGAAGTTTATAAGGATTGAGGGATAGAAGGATTGAAGGTGTACAGCATACCTAATCTTCAATCCTTCTCGCCCTCATTCCTTCAATCCTATCAATGAAAAGAAGAAATTTCATAAAATCAGGAGCAATAACAGGATTAGGACTAAGTACCTTGCCTTTTGCTTGCACCCAAAAATTAGATACAGAGATTCTAATTTTAGGCGGAGGAATGGCTGGCTTGAATTTGGCCTACCAATTGGGAAAAGTTGGAAAAGATTGTATTATTTTAGAAGGTAGTCATCGTTTAGGTGGTAGATTATTTTCGCATCCTACATTAAAGCGAGATGTAGGCGGTCGTGGAATAGGCGATAAATATGTGGAAGTAATGAAATTAGTAGAAGAATTAAAAGTCCCAATAGTTGATATTACCGACCAAGTCGGTGGACCAAGTGCTATTTATATCAATGGAAAATTGCATGGGAAATGGGAAGAAGAAGGACCAAATCCTAGTCGCTTAGAATTTTCTAAATTGAGCCAAGTAGAAGGCTTAAAAACTTTAGATGGTTGGTTTAAAAGACCTGATTTGGATATGCCTTACAGTAATTTTTTAAAAAAATTAGGGCATACCAAGGAAGAAATAGACCTTATCAATTTAAACACTAATTATAATGATGTCTTTGCTACATCTTCCATGAATAGTTATCATAGTCGAGCCTTTAGGCAATTTAATGGAACTAAAAGATTATTCAATTTTGAAGGTGGTTCTATAACAATGATAAATGCTTTAGCAAACGCCATTCAAGCATCCAAACACACCAATAAAATGGTGATGGCTATTCAAGACGAAGGAGCTAGGATGGTTGTGAAGTGTGAAGATGGTTCTAGTTATACCTCAAAAAAAGTGGTCTCCACCTTGCCTTTTAGCACTTTGAGAGAGGTGGAAATAGATGCACCGTTAAACGCTAATCAGAAAAAAGCGATTCAAGAATTGGGGTATACAAAAATAACCCAAATTCATTTTCAAGCTACTCCCTATTGGGAAGAAGATGGCATGCCGCAGTCTATATGGACGGATACGCCGCTTGAACGAATTATGTCAATGAATCCAGATAAATCAAAAGGAGAATTAGTCTGCTGGGTGAACGGAAAGGGAACTGCTTTTTTTGATAATAAATCGGATAAAGAAACTGCCGAATATTTGATTAAAAAACTAAAAGAAATACGTCCCTCAACAGAAGGAAAAATAACCTATGTGGGAACCCATAATTGGGGGAAATACAAATTTAACAAAGGTGCTTATTGTGAATTCGGAGTGGGCCATGCCGCTTTATTTGAAGATATGATTCGACCAGCAGGTAATTTACATTTTGCAGGAGAACATACCGCTAGAGCATCCAGAGGTATTGAAGGGGCAGCAGAATCGGCAAGACAAGTTTTAAATGAATTAGTGTAAATTAAGGATTGAAGGTTAGAAGTATTGAAGGAGTGAGCGTGTTGGAATACCTAACCGTTTTAAAAGAAAAGAAATTGATTAGTTAATTAGTGGTTATATAGTCAACCACGAATCACCAAATTATGATAAAAGGAAAATGTTGGGTTTCAAGTGAATATGTCATGTCTTATAATATGATTATCCAACAATATTGGACTTCTCCTATTGACCCAGAAGAAAATAGTAAATGGGTTATGGCAGGGGTCAGAGAAGAATTTAATTCAGAAAATGCCTTCAAAGACAAAGGGTATACTTTCATCGTTGCAGCGCATAATTTTGCTGGAGGCGGAAAATCAATTGAACATGTGATTACAGGACTAATGGGTGCAGGAATCCAAGGAGTTTTTGCTGATAGTTTTGCCAGATTACAGTTTAGAAATGCGATTAATTATGGTTTACCATTCGTGACCTGTAAAGACATAGCTAAAGGATGTGAGACAGGTGATGAACTAGCCTATAATCCTGATACAGGATTGATTAAAAATATAACTAAAGGTACTGAATTTCAATCTTTACCTGCTGCTCCATTTGTAGCAGAAGTAGCAAATGCAGGAGGACTAATGAACTATGTACGAGAAAAAATTGCAAATGGTGAACCTCTTGGATAAGCGTACCCATAATTTGAACATGTATATTTGAGCATGTCTAATTAGCCATTCAAGTGTTACATTGCTCAGGCAAGAATGCCCAGGCTACGATAACTCAATCCTTATAAATGAAAGAAAATAAACTAAAAAAAAGAATAGCAAAGGGTAAAGCCTGTTTTGGTGTAATTTCTCCAACTGTTGACCCAATTATTTGCGAATACATTGGCTTAAACGGCTACGATTATTACATGATTGATGGAGAGCATGGTGGTATTACAGCCTCGGATGTAACTAATTTAGTCCGTGCATGTGAAGTTACGGATTGTACGCCATTAGCTAGAATTCGTAGTGTTGACCCCAAACTGATTTTACAATTTATGGATGCAGGGGTGATGGGTGTTATGATGCCAACAATTGATACGGTAGCGGATGTAAAAACCTTAGTAAACGCAATTAAATATCCTCCTATTGGTAACCGTGGATTAGGTCCAGTTCGTTCATCAGACTATATGCAGGGACGAATGTCGCAAGAAGAATATGTCCATTTCTCGAATGAAAATACTTTAGTTATGCCACAAGTCGAATCAATGGCTTGTGTGAAAAACCTAAAGAAAATGTGTGCGATACCTGAAGTAGATGGGTTTATAATCGGACCAAGAGATTTGGCGATGTCTATGGGTTTTTATGATGGACCAGGACATCCTGAAGTTAAAAAAATGCTCGATAAAATATTCAAAACCATTTTAGATAATGGCAAATGGTTTGGAACAGTTGCAGGAACCCCTGAAAAAGCAGAAGAATTGATTGACAAAGGTGCGAGCATGATTTTAAACTCTGTTCAAGGATTACTTAAAGTTAGAAGTAAAGAATTTTTAAAAGCTAGAAAATAATAACAAGGAGTGAAGGATTTAGGGATTGAAGGATTTTGAAGGTGTGCCTACACCTTCAATCCTTCAATCCTTCAACCCTTCCTTCCTTCAAACCTTATAAAAATGGCAGCATTAGTTGTATTATTCAATTTGAAAGACGAAGCAGCAAAAGATGCTTACGAAAAGTGGGCTCAAACGACGGACGTACCAACTGTTAAAGGATTGGTTTCGATTAATGACTTTAAGGTATATAAATTAAATGCCATCATGGGCGATGAAAATACTGCTCCTCCGTATCAATATTGCGAAGTTATCGACATTAATGATATGGAAAAATTAGGTGGAGAATTATCAACGGAAACGATGCAGCGAGTAGCAGCAGAATTCCAAGAATTTGCCGATAACCCAACATTTATCGTCTCTGAACAAATAGCTTAAATAGTGATTGGTGATTAGTAACTGGTGATTGGTTCGCCCAAACCAGTCACTAATCACCAATTACCAATCACCAAACTATGTATGGATTAAAAGGTAAAACGGCAGTCGTTACAGGGTCTGGCCGCAGGAAAGGTATTGGCGAGGCCATTATCATGCGCTTAGCAGCAGAAGGTTGTAATGTGGTTATATCGGATATTGGTCAGGCTAAGGGCAAGCAATTTGGTAAAGAACATATTGGTTCGACCGATGAAATGGAAAGCATTGCAGCAGATGCCAGAAAAGCAGGAGGTCAAGCAATTACCGTTTCTTGCGATGTACGTTTTGAAGAGCAAATAGAAAATTTAGTGGACAAAGCAATTGAGGTTTTTGATGGAATAGATATTTGGGTAAATAATGCTGGGATTGGTTACATAATGGAACCATTAACTGAATTCAAAGTAAGTAGTTGGGATGCGGTGTTGGACGTAAATTTAAAAGGAGCTTTTTTAGGAACTAAACAAGCAGCTATCCAAATGATTAAGCAGGGTAGAGGTGGTTCTATTATCAATATAGCCTCTCAAGCTGCTAAATCAGGTTTTCCTTTTGCAGCAGCTTATACAGCTTCCAAACATGGAATGGTCGGATTAACTCGGTCAAATGCCATTGAATTGGGGGAACACAAAATTAGAGTGAATGCCGTATGTCCAAATCATATCACTACTGGATTAGGACATTGGCAAAATAAGTTCTTTAGCGAAAAACTAGGACAAAATTACGAGGATTATTTACAAGCCATTGTAGATAAAAACCCGTTAAAAAGAACAGGTTTGGTAGAAGATATATCTAAAGCAGTTGCTTTCTTAGCCTCTAACCAATCGGATTATATAACTGGAGAAGCGATGAATGTGAGTGGAGGTGAAGAGTATCATTAATTTGTAAGGATTGCCTGTCTACCGACAGGTAGAAAGGATTTAGGGTTCGAAGGGTTGAAGGCTGTCTAAATGCTTGGCATTAGGGTGAAAATTATAATTAAAGCATCTTAAATCCATTTTGAATTATTACAATATAAGAAACTTTGCGTCTTTGCGTCTTTGCGTGCGTAAGCCAATTAAAGTAATTAAAAACAAGCGCATCTAAAACGGAGAATCCAATAAATAAAATATTTAATAACCATTAATAACTTCCATGAAATTAGGGATAGATATCGGCGGAACCTTTACAGATTTAGTATTACTGGACGAAAATAATGGTCAATTACATTTTGGTAAAACACTTACCACCTATCCAGACCCAACTGTGGGTATCATAAATGGGGTTCAACAATTAATCGAGGAGTATAATTTAAAACCAGCAGAGTTAACAGGAATAGTTCATGGAACAACTTTAGTTACTAATGCAATTATCGAAAGAAAAGGAGCAAAAACTGGATTAATTACCACCCAAGGCTTTGAAGATGTACTAGAAATTGGGAGAGAACTTCGATATGATATTTACGATATTTCCTTATCTATACCAGTTCCTTTAGTACCTAGAAATTTACGTTTAGGTTTAGCTGAAAGACTGGATAAAAATGGAAAGGTACATCAGAAAATAAATAAAAAACATTTAAAAAATGTCGTTGCTGAATTAGCTGCCGAAGGAGTAGAATCCATCGCTGTTAGTTTTTTGCACTCATTTGCAAATCCAGCACATGAGCAAGCAGTAGGGGCATATATCCAAAAAAATCACCCCAATATCTATTGTAGTTTATCCTCGGAGATTATGCCCGAAATACGGGAATATGAACGAACTTCCGCTACAGCGATGAACGCTTATGTTCAACCCATTACCCACGATTATTTAAAATCTTTAGATACAAAATTAAAGGATTTAGGTTTTGAGGGAGTGATTGATATTATGATTTCTAGTGGGAAATTGACTACGCTTGAAGGAGCAATTAAAACCCCCATTCAATTATTAGAAAGTGGCCCAGCAGGAGGAACGATGGCAGGTGTTTTCTTTGGAAAATTGACCAAAAATGAAGATTTATTAGCTTTTGATATGGGTGGAACTACGGCAAAAGCTTCTTTAATTACTAAAAATAAACCTGAGATAACCAATCAATTTGAAGCCGCAAGAGTTATGCGTTTTAAAAAAGGGAGTGGATTACCTGTCCGAATTCCCGTAATTGATATGATAGAAATTGGGGCAGGCGGTGGCAGCATCGCTAGAGTAAATCATTTAGGCTTGCTAACAGTCGGTCCAGATAGTGCATCTTCTCAACCTGGTCCAGCTTGTTATGGTCGTAATGGAGATATGCCGACCGTGACCGATGCGGATTTGGTATTAGGCTATTTGAATGCAGATTATTTCTTAGGGGGCAATATGAAATTACGCAAAGATTTGGCAGAAAAAGCGATTGAAAAGCATATTGCCAAACCCTTAGGTATTTCTGTAGAAGAGGCGGCTATTGGTATTCATCGAATTGTTAATGAAAATATGGCAAACGCAGCTAGAGTGCATATTCTAGAAAGAGGATTAGACCCTCGAAGATATGGCATGATTGCTTTTGGTGGGGCTGGACCTGTTCATTCCTTTGGTGTTGCTCGTTTATTGCGTTCTCCTCAGATGATTATACCTGTTGGTGCAGGGGTAACTTCAGCTTTAGGCTTTTTGGTTTCTCCAATTGCTAGTGAGCAAATTACAAGTTACGTTTGTCGGCTAGATAAAATGGATTGGAAAAGAGCGAATTCCATGCTTTCAAAAATGGAAAAAGAAGGTTTGAAATTTTTGAAAAGAGCAGGTATCAAAAAGAAAGAGGCAATCATCCAAAGAGTCGCAGATATGCGATATTCTGGTCAGGGTCATGAGATTACGATTAATATGCCGGATGGTAAATTAAGCGAGGAAAGTATTGCAGAAATTAAAAAACGATTTATTACAGAATACGAAATGAGATATAATCGTGCTATTTCAGGAGTAGAAATGGAAACGGTAACTTGGAGAGTCATTGTAAGTGGTCCAACGCCAGAAATGACCCCTAATCAAGTACAACAGAAATCTTCTGGAGATGCTTACAAAGGTACTAGACCTGTTTTCTTTCCAGATTTAGGCGTGACCTCGATTGAGTGTCCCGTTTATGACCGTTACTATTTACAACCAAACGAAAGGTTTGATGGTCCAGCGATAATTGAAGAAATGGAAAGTACAAGTGTGATTGGACCAAATTGTACGATTACAGTCGATGAATATCGGAATATCGTCGTTAATATGCAGTACTAATTATGTACAATATCTATTTTGACCAAATGATACCAGATAATATAGAAAGTGATTTGAAACGTGGAGTTGAACAGTTACTAAAAATGGCAAGCACTCTATGTTGGAATAAAATTTCCAATAATTGTTTTTTCATAATTTCCGAAATTAAAGAGGAAGGTTCTCCATATCTTTTGGATAAATACATCATAAGGAAACAACAGAATGATGAAAAAATTCCAAAGTCATTAGCGAATATTGCACATGATTTGAGGAATATTTATCAAAAACTTTACGATGTAAACCTCTTTATTTACAAAGCAGAAAAGAGAAAAACTATTGTTGAAATTCGATATTACCCTAAATCCTCTTTGGAAAAAGATTATTTTTTAATGGTTAAAGATAATCTTCCAATGTGGCATAGTAAACTTACTTTACCTCCTTATCACCAAGATAAAAAATCAAAATTTGATATTAATTGGGAGTTAGGAGGGTTTAGACATCAATGGAAATTATTTTGGTGGAAAAAGAAAATAAAGAATATTTCTAAAACATGAAACCACTAAAATTATATCCAATAGCTAACAAGAATCTACTAATTATTGGCGGTTGCGGAGGAATAGGCCAAGCAGTCATTCAACAAGCCCTAAAAAACAAGTTAAACGTAGCTGTTTTTGATATAAAAAAATCTATTAAACAATGTACTCCACCAAAAGAAGTATTAGTTTTTAAAGCCGATGCAACTAAAAAGAAAGATTTGCAAAAAGCGATGAAAAAACTAATGAAACAATGGAAAGGCATTGATTATTTAGTGAATCTAGTAGGATTTATTACGGAATTTAATACCATCGATAAATATTCTGAAAAAGGGTGGGATGAAATGATTGACGGCAATATTAAGAGTACCTTTTTAGGAAGTCAAATTGCCATTCCTCATTTGAATAAAGGAGGAGCAATCATCAATATGAGTTCTGGCTTAGGATTTGGAGGGATGCAAAATTATGCGCCTTATTCGGCAGCAAAAGCAGCGATTGTTTCTTTAACCAGGACTTTGGCTACAGAATTAGCTCCTGAAATTCGAGTTAATTGTGTGGCACCTGGAGCAGTTCAAACTGCCTTTTTATCAGGTGGTTTAGGACATGGTGGAAAACCCGGAGAAGCTGCGAAGAGAGTTGATTTAGCCGCTTACAAAAAAGTAGTACCACTAGGTACTGTGGCGACACCAGCAGAAATTGCCGCCCCAATTCTATTTTTATTAAGTGAAGGAGCTAAACATATAACTGGCGAAACTTTGCATATAAATGGTGGGGCAATGATGCGGTAAAAATTAAGGATTGAAGAATTGAAGGCGTAAAATACGTCTCACTCTTCAATCCTTTAATCCTTCAATTCTTCAATCCTTATAAAATGATAGTAGCGAAAAAATACGATTCAATTACACTTAGTATTTTATGGTCCAGACTTATCTCAATTGTAGATGAGGCTGGTACGACATTGCAGCGGACTTCTTTCTCAACTGTGACTAGGGAGAGTAATGATTTTGCAGTGGTTTTGATGGATTCCAATGGTCGTTCTTTGGCTCAATCAAGCATTAGTGTCCCTTCTTTTTTAGGGGTATTACCTATGTTGACACAAGCCCTTTTAAAAGATTATTTTCCAAAAGATACTTGGGAAAAAGGAGATGTGGTAATGACAAATGACCCATGGTTGTGTGCGGGCCATAAGCCAGATATTGGGATAGTTTCGCCAATATTCCATCAAGAAAAATTGATTGGTTTTATAGGAACTATTGCCCACTCACCAGATATGGGTGGTGCGCTTTGGGGAGCGGGTGCAAGAGATTTGTACGAAGAAGGATTGATGGTCCCCCCAACGAAATTGATAGCGGCTGGAAAATCTAACGATACCCTTTTTAGTATTATTAAAGCCAACGTTAGAGCAGCACACCAAACTTTAGGAGACATTCGGGCACAAATTGCGGCGAATGACCAAGGGATTAAATCACTAAAGAATTTGATGGCAGAAAACCATATCGAAGAAATAGATTCCTTAGGTGAACAAATTATAGAAGCATCAGAAAAAGCGATGCGGGAGGCTATTTCCAAAGCTCCGGATGGTGTTTATCCTTATGAATACGAAGCAGATGGAGATGGCAAGAATGAAGGGGTGAAATTTGTGGCTACTGTTGCTATCAAAGGAGACGAAATTTTAGTCGATTATGAAGGTACTTCTGGTCCTCATTCCTTAGGAATCAATGCTGTTTTAAATTATACGTATGCTTATACAGCTTATCCGATAAAATGTACTTTTAGCCCTGAAGTACCCAATAATGAAGGCGCATTTAGACCTATAAAAGTTATTGCTCCCAAAGGTTGTTTGGTTAATGCTCAGCGACCTGTACCGCTTGGTGCAAGGAATATTACTGGCAATATGCTTCATTCTGTTGTTTTTGGGGCATTAGCACAAGCCGTTCCAGAAAAAGTGCAAGCAGATTGTGGTAGTGCTTGTTGGTGTATTGTACTAAATGGTATGCACGACGATGGAAGAGAATTTGTAGAATATTTCTTTTTAAACGGAGGATATGGAGCTAGACCTAATCAAGATGGAGTACATGTATTGAGTTTTCCTACCAATGTGGCAAATGTTCCAATAGAGGTATTAGAAAATGATACGCCGGTAATGGTCACTCGAAAGTCTTTAGCTCCAAATTCTGGTGGAAACGGTCAATTCAGAGGCGGCCTAGGGCAAGTCTTTAGCATTAAACATATTGGGAAAAAGTCCGTTAATATTTCTATACTAACAGAAAAAACAAAGACTCAAGCTCATGGAATTTGTGGCGGAGAAAATGGAGCAAGTGGTCATATCCAAATCATCCCAGAAAGACCGATAGCCCCAAAGGGTTTAGATAAATTCTATCCAGGAGAAGAAATTATTTTTACCTTACCTGGTGGTGGCGGTTATGGAGATAAGCGCAAACGAAGTAAAACAGCAATTAAAAAAGATAAAGCTTTAGGATATATTAGTTAACAAGGATTGAAGGATTGAAGGCGGTTTAAGCCTTACCTTCAATCCTTCAAACCCTTTATCCTTCAAACCTTAAAGAAATGGCAGCAAAAAATCTTCCACCAACCTATGATAAAATTGCCAAGCATGCGGTTTTTCCTGAAATGACGCATGATGAATTGGCGAGGTATAATTTTATAGCGAGCTTAAATAAGCATTTAGCCCATGTTTCTCAGGGAAATGCTATGGCTTATAAAAACAGGGTTACGCCAGCTTTTAAAGCTGAAAAAGGTCGAGACTTTGAAAATACCGAAGAAATTGAGGCAGCTATGTCGAAAGACCCGCATTATCAAATTTGGTCTTCTTTACGTCGTTGTACCATGGAGATGCGACAACAGGCTGGACGGTCTATGACTTATCGACAAGCGGCGGATTTAAAGAAAAGAGTGGATAAGATAAATAAAGGGAAGAAAACACTGATTTTAGATAAAAAGGTCAAAGTGCCTAAATATTTGAAAGCAGTAGATAATCATATTATGCCAGGTTCCTATCATACGCCTTTGTTTAAAGGAGATGTGGCAAATGCGGCAAATTATGATGGTGGATTATTTGTCACTACAGCAGGATTACTTGGAAAATATACCGATGGTGGCGGGCAAGCAATTGGAGATTGGTTAATGAATACTCACCCAGATTTCAAACCTAAAAGAATCTTAGATATTGGTTGTGGTATTGGTCATAATGTTTTGCCATTAGCAAAAAGATATCCTGATGCGGAGGTCATTGGAATTGATACAGGAGAACCCATGTTGCGGTATGGACATGCTAGAGCACAGGATTTGGGTTATAAAGACGTGGTTTTTCAGCAAGCGGATGCTGCTAATTTACCTTTTGCCGATAACTCTTTTGATTGGGTACAAACGACTATGTTCTTACATGAGACAGGTGGTAAATCCATCTTTAAGATTATGAAAGAAATTCATAGAGTGTTAAAACCTGGTGGCATTACTTTACATATCGAACAACCTGAGTATACTGATGAGATGAGTTTATATGAAAAATGGATTAGGGATTGGGATGCTTACAATAATGCGGAACCCTATTGGTCTAAAATGCACGATATTAGTCCTATAGATTTGTTAGAAACTTGTGGTTTTGACCGTAAAAAATACTTGCATTTTGGCGCACAGGCGGTCAATGATTTGGATGATGGCACCCAGAAAGCGAATGAACCTGAAGACCATGGCAGGTCGCCTATTTGGAATGTATTTGGAGCATGGAAATAGGGGATAAGGAGTGAAGGATTTATGGATTGAAGGTGGGGTAAAACCTAAGTTGAAATTTATTATCCTTAATCTATTTAACACTTCAACCTATAAGAACTATGAGAAAATTTAATACAAAGGAAGAATTTGCAGATTGGTTTAGAAGAAGAACAAAAAAGTTTGCAATTGATGTCATTAAATTTTGTAAAGGTTTACCTCAAAATACTGCATCCAGAGCTATTAGTTATCAAATAATTAAGTCTTCAACTTCTGTCGCTGATAACTATAGAGCAGTTTGTAGAGCTAGATCAGGAAAAGAATTTTATGCTAAGTTATGCATAACAGTGGAAGAGGCTAATGAAAGCGAATTTTGGATGGATATGATTATTGGTGCCGAGTTGTCTAGTCAAAAGGAAGAGGGCAACCGTTTATACAAAGAAGCTTTAGAAATTTTAAAAATTGTCTCAACTGCAAGAAAAAATGCAGGAGGGAAGAATAAGGAGTGAAGGAATTAGGGAGTGAAGGAGTGAAGGTGTTCTATGCATCCGTCCTTCAATCCTTCCGTCCTTCAATCCCTCAATCCTTAACAATGAAAGAAATAGATTATATAACGTTGGCATCTAATAAACCTAAGGGCAAACGACCTTATTTTCACAATGACCCAGCGGTAGAAAGAGTATTAAATATTACGATTGCTGTTGCTAGTGAACTAGCTGTTGCTAGGGAAAGAGTGGATACATTAGAGCGATTATTAGAAGCCAAAGGAATTTTGACTAGAGAAGAGATTGAATCGTATGTTCCTACTTCCAAAACTATTGCAAACCAACGGCAAACATGGCATTCTGAGTATATTTCTAGGGTGTTGAGAATTGTACAGCAAGAAATGGAAGAACTAGCTAATCCTGATAAAACTTTGCGAGAAATCGCAGACGATATTAATGAATTATAAGGATTGAAGGAGTTAAAGACTGAAGGATTGAAGGTGTAGTACACGTCTAACCTTCAATCCTTCTAACCCTCATTCCTTCAATCCCTATAATTCTTCAATCCTTAAAAATGACACCAACAGCAGCAGTAAACGCCTCGTTTCAAAATATTATCGGTAAAAATGCCGATGCTATTTGTAAAGGCTATTTTGAGAGTGATGATTTGTATGTAATACTGGAAGGTCCTAGATTATCGAATCGAGGGCACACTAACATATCGAAAGGATGGAGAGATTTTGTTAATTCAGAATTATCTTTACTCGATGTTTCTTGGACAGAAGGTCCTTATGAAGAAGTGACGGATGGAATGTCTTGGGTTGGCGGGATAATTGTATTAAAAATTGAGGTAAAAGGTCGTATCTTTGAACAAGTTTTTCGAGCTACTTTTATTTTAACTAAACAAAATGACCAATGGAAAATAAAACATGAGCATGTATCTGCTGCCCATGAAGACCCTTATGGAATTGGAGATTGGCTTAAGAAATAAGGATTGAAGGAGTGCCTGTCTACCGATAGGCACTCCTTCAATCCTTCAATCCTTACAAACTATGATAGATAAAAGTCTAGATGCATCCTTGTTATTTAGTATCATTAATTTGACTTCTCAAATACGTTTGAGAGGGGATTTAATTTATAAATTTGCAGGTATTACGACTCAGCAATATGTGATTTTATTACATTTGGCAAGAGATCCCAATATCCCTTTTATTGAAAATGGTGATTTTGAAGAGGGGATGTATGCATCTGAATTAGCAGACTCCTTAAAAGTTAGCCGTCCAGGAGTAACCAATTTACTAAAAACATTAATTCAAAAAGACTTAGTCAAACAGGTTGAAGATGTTAAAGACCGACGAAAAAAACGTCTGAAATTAACGCCTGCTAGTCGCCAATTAATTAATGAACTAGAACCAATTCGTATAGAAGCCAACACTGCTTTTTTATCTCAATTTTCTGATAAAGAAAAAGAGCAATTTATGGGGTTTATTGAACGATGTTCAACTTATGCAAAAGAACAGTTAGATAATCCAGATGCCTTATCTAAAATGTACGCTCGAATAACGGAGTTAAGAGATTGATTAGGCAAGATAGTTTTAATTTTGCACCACTTTACGGAAAACATAAATCAAAATCAGCCCAATCGTACACATAATTATTCCATAAACACCTGCCGCCGCCGCCATTGGTGGGTTATTTAACATAGTAGGAGCTGTAGCAATAGCCATTCCAAGGACATTATTCTGCATGCCACTTTCAATGGAAATAGTAATAGATTGAGGCTTGTTTAATTTAAGTAATCGAGCACTAAAAAATCCTATCCCAAAAGTCAAAATATTCAGACATATCACTCCCAATCCTGCCGCTTTTATAAAGTCCCAAACGCTTCCTAATTCTGCTAATTTTATAACAATCAACCCTAAAGCTATTAAGACAAACATTCCTGAACCCCAAGCCAGTGCAGATTTACTTTTTTCTGTAAATTTTGGAAATTTATAATTGATAAACATCCCTAAGACAACAGGTAATGCCGTCAACTTTATAATATTGAAAATAGTGGTCAATATAGGTAGTTGAATAGCAGCACCTGCTGCCCCCATAATATATTCCAATGAAAAATTTATAATGAAAGGAATGGTTAAAATTGTAATGACACTTGAAAAAGCAGTAAGAGAAATGGATAAGGCAGTATCTCCTTTGGCTAAATGAGAAATGACATTAGAAGTAGCTCCACCCCGGCAAGCGGTAACAATCATCAAACCCATTGCTATTTCTGGTTGCATCGGAATGACTGTTACCAAGAATAGTCCTACTAAAGGGAGCAGTAAAACTTGATTACAAAGTCCGATTAAGACGGATTTAGGGTATTGTCCAACTCTTTTAAAATCTGCGACCGTTAAAGTCATCCCCATTCCAAACATCAGCAGAAAGAGTAATATTTGTAACATTT
>CAZXYA010000173.1:0-10290 GCA_964644655.1 uncultured Saprospiraceae bacterium
CTGCAATATTGCACGATTGATGTCGCACCTTTGGCGCTTTATTTTGGAATGGCTTAGAAACATTGGGTTGGCACCCAATGCTGGTATATATCGCACCTTTGGTGCTCAATAACTTTTCTTTGTGTAACATCAGTTATAATATTTTCTTAGGAGTAGTAATATTTGGTGGTTTGAGATAATCTGGTTCAAAATAAGCTACGGATTCAAATTGTTTAGTAGCGAACGCCTGAGCGGTAAGTGACACCAAATGTCGAGCAGCACATAGAACGTCCGTAAAAATAAATTGAGGACTATCTATTACCTTTTTAATCTTCTTCCCCCCATTTCCTGCAAAAACAATCGTTTTTTGTGCAGTTAATTCCTCTTTAAAAGTATGCTCATTGAGAATTAAAGGTTGCATGGCTTGTACTACATTCATATCCGCATCATAAAAAGTGGTGTACACCTCCATCCTACGGGCATCAATCATGGGTGCATAAATAGTCCCTTGGGCAAGTTTAGAAGCTGCTAAAGCCAATGATTCTAAAGTATTTATCGCAATCAATGGTTTATCTAAAGCATAGCAGATACCCTTCGCAATAGAAGTACCTATTCGCAAAGAAGTATAAGAACCCGGTCCGCTACTAATTGCGATAGCATCCAAATCTTGCATACCAATTCCTACTTCGGCTAAGCAAGCTTCAATCATCAAGGTCGTTTCCTTGGCATGCGAAAAAGTAGTTGATCCATCTTTAGTTGTTAATACTTCTGTGCCTTTACTGATGCAGACAGAACCGATGTCTGTAGCTGTTTCTATATTTAAAATAATAGCCATCTGCAATATTACCAAATTAAGTACCAAGCATCAATTAATCGGGTATTTTATAAGCATCTAAAGCCCTCCCATCCGTTTTGCGGGTCGGAAATATATTTCCTCATGCTATTTTTCCTTAAAAATTTATTCAATAACTACGGCTATTAAAGAAATTTTTAAGAAAAACTATCAAAAAAATCTAGCTCCTAAATTTACTCGATTAATTAACCCTTGGTACTTAAGCAAAAAGTTGAAGTGCTTTTCAATTTTCAATTTGTAATTTTCGATTTCCGAGTACCTATTCACCATTAAAATATAGTCAATCAACTTTTTCTACCATTTAGTTATTTAAGTTCATTTAGTTTGCTTTAGCAACAACTAAAAAATAATTTCATCATTTCACCGCTAATTTTTTGCACCAAATGGTGAGCTTATTATTTGCTCGTCACTAGTTATTGCTTAAATGGGCTGTTGTCTTAAATGGTAAAATTAAAGAAGGCTATTAAATATGCTGAATAGTTACATTTTCAATTTAAAAATAAGCAAATTCCTTCCTTTTTCTAGGATAACTAAGTTTATTAAAACTTCAAAAGGCTAAAAATCGTTAAAGTAGTATTAATAGTCCGATAAAGGGCAGTTTGGCGCTGTTTTAGAAGCAGTTATTTACGATATTTGTTGAAACCCTCTTTTTCTAATCTACAATCCGTAAGGTCAGCACCTAACAACATAAAATTAATTATAAATGAACAAGTTATTTTTTGTATTAACTATTTGCTTGCTATCTGCAATAACTGCAAGCGCTCAAGGTATTGAGTTTTTTCATGGTACTTGGGCAGAAGCATTAGAAAAATCAAAAGAGGATGGCAAGCCTATTTTTGTCGATGCCTATGCCGTCTGGTGTGGTCCGTGTAAACGAATGGCTAGAGAAGTTTTTACCAGAAAAGACGTCGGTGATTTTTACAATGCCAATTTTATCAATTTAAAAATGGATATGGAAGCGGAAAAAAATGTCGCTTTCAGTCAAAAATATCCTGTATCTGCTTTTCCAACCTTATTTTACATCCAAAGTAATGGAGAAACCATTCAAAAGGTAAAAGGGGCTCAGCAAGCTGATAATTTCATCAAATTGGGCAAATCCATTTTATCAAAAATAGATTATAGTGCAGATTATGTTAAAGAATATGAAAAGGGAAATCGAGCGCCTGAATTTATGCTAAAGTATATTGAATCTTTGGCTAAATCTAATAAACCAAGTATTCGGATTGCCAATCTATATCTCAAAGATCAAAAAGATTTATCTACCGAAATTAATCAAAAAATCATTTTTGCCGCTACTGCAGAAGCAGATTCAAAAATATTTGATCAATTAATTGCCAATAGAAAAAGTATTGAAAAAATCGTTGGGAAAGAAGCTATGGAAGCAAAAATAGAAAAAGCTTGTAAAGCCACCGTATTAAAAGCTATTGAATACGAATTTCTTGATTTATTAACAGAAGCCAATGCAAAAATGAAGGCGAATTTACCTAAAAAAGCCGCTCGTTTTGCCATTTTATCAGAACTAGATTATTCTGTAGCTATGGGAGATGCTAAAAAATATGTCAAATGTTGTAGCGATTATGTAAAAAAAGAAGCCAAAAATGATGATAAAGCATTGCATAAATTAGCGCAACAAATGGAAAGCAATTTCAAGAATGATGTGATGGTTATGAAGCATGCAGAAAAAATTGCTAAAAAAGCCTTGGATAAAAATGGAGAAATACTTGATTATCACTTAACTTACGCATCTATTTTAAGTTATAATGGTAAAAAAACAGAAGCCCTTAAAATAGCCAATAATTCTTTGGACATTGCGCAAAGACAAGGCGGTTTGCAAAAAGTACACCGACTGATTAAGCGCATTGAGGGATGAGGCTAGTTGCTGGTTGCTCGTTACTAGTTGACGTAAACCAGCAACCAGCAACTAGCAACCAGTAACACACAAATCATGAAAAATTACACACTTACACTATTAATCAGCTTTCTAACCTTTTCCTGTTTTGCACAAGAAGGTATTAAATTTTTGGACGCCGAATTTGGCGAAGTGTTAGCTTTAGCAGAATTAGAAGGCAAATTGGTTTTTGTAGATGCTTATACCGATTGGTGTGCTCCTTGCAAAAAGATGGATAAGGAAGTTTTTTCCAAAAAGGAAGTCGGTCATTTTTATAATGCCAATTTCTTGAGTGTTAAAATCAATATGGAAAAAGGAGAAGGCATTGGCTTAGCGGAGAAATACCTGATATTCGCTTATCCGTCTTTATTATTTGTCAATTATGATGGAACGATAGCACATAGATATGCTGGATTTCAAGATCAAAAAGGACTTTTAGCCCTTGGGGGAATTGCCTTAGATGATGGGAATAATTTAGAAGCCTTGAATCAACAATATCAAAAAGGAGAAAGAAATCCTGAATTTTTATTAAAATATTTGCAAGCTAGTTTTCAAGGGGCAGATGGGAATCACGTAACTATTTTAGAAGCTTATTTAGCCACCCAATCAGATTGGAATACGCCTGAAGCACAAGAATTGCTCTTCAATTTGTTAGACACGCCCAATTCAAAACTCTTTGACCATTTAGTAAAAAATAAAGCCGCCTTTGGAGAAGTCTATGGTGCCTCTACGGTGGCCAATAAAATCCAAACCCTTGTTTATGAATCCTTAAGTAAAGGAACAACCAAACTAGAAAATGCTGATCAATTATTTAGTCGAGCCTATCCAGGAGAAGCAAAAAAGTTAGCAGCACATTATAAAATGGCCTATTACCAGCAAAAAGAAGATGGCAAAGGCTATGCCGAAGCCGCCATTGCCTATGTCAAAAATTTTCCAGCAATAGGTTTAGAAGAATTAAATGATATCGCTTGGGGCTTTTATGACATTGTAGATGACAAAAAAAGCTTAAAGAAAGCCATTAAATGGGCAAAAAAATCCGTTCAAAAAGATAATTCCTACCTCAATAATGATACGCTTGCCTCTCTTTATCACAAAATAGGAAAAAGCAGCAAGGCCATTAAAATAGCCCAAAAAGCAATTGGTATAGCAAAAATTTCGGGTGAAGATTATAGTGGGTCAACAGCGTTAATTCAGGAGATTGAAGCAGAAAAGTAGAGAGGTAAGTAAATAAACGAATAAGTAAATTTCTTGTTATGACCGAGTACAAATAGTCCGTTGTGCTCGGTCATATTAAGATTTGAGTGTTTTTTTCTGAGTGACGAGCAAAAAATAAGTCTGTTATTTGGAGCTAAAGATTTTGTATCAAGACGAGGCATTTTTTGAAGGAATAGCCTAGCTATTGCTGAAAAAAATAACGATGTATTCGTGCAAAAGATTAGCGGTGAAATGATGGAGTTATTATTTACTTGTTACTAAACTTAATTTAGGATAAGACCAATGTACAAAATTTAGTGAAATCGTCTGCTACTAGAAAAGAAGTTTGAAGCAAGTACAACACCACCACCAACAATGAAAGAGCCTAATGCAATGTAAAGAATCAGCATGAATTAATTTTTTTTAAAGTTTGTGTTAAAAGATTGAGCTAATTTTGGATAGGTGCTCTAGAAAAAAAATTTGCTGATGTTCGGATTAAGAGTGACTAAAATAAATTAGTCGTTTTTGAATTATGGTTTTTAAAAGCAAACCATCTTATGGATGGGTAAGTTTTTTATTGGATTAAACACTATGAAATTACAACTTAAATCAAAAACTAAAATATTGAGTTATTTTTAGCCCCTATTTAAATTGCTATAATCATCATTTTGTAGATATTGGCTAGATGAGGTTTATTTTTGATGCTATAAATGTAAGTACATTTGTTCGTAAATCCAAAAGAAATTGATGCATTAGTTAAAAAAATAGGCCGCATTGCTGATTTTTATCATATCAAAAGCCACTCTATTGGTTCTAGTAATTATTTTACATGTGAAATAGTAAAAAATAAAGGTTTTTAGTATTTGCTATATAATATAAGAATACCAATTCAACTCATTTAAGTACTTGCACAAAATTAATCGACATTTTAGAAAATGGGTAATGAGTTGATGAGTTCATAAGATAAATGAGGTAAACAAAGCGTTTTAGACCAAATGATAATTATCCGTGTTAAAAACCCATCTGTGTTATAAAGTAAAATAACACAGATAGTTTGACTTGAAAAGTCAAATACTAAATATTCGTAATATCAATTTTCTTTCTGATTCTCTATCCTCATTTACTATTCAAGATATTAACCGCAAAAAGGTTTCAATTTAATTTATTCGGTGTCGAAGCTACGCTCCTTATTGAGAATTTCGGATATTTTAAGGCTACAGACGGTGGCAGAGCTACGCTCTTTTGCAAAAAAACCAAGGAGCATCGCTCCGAAACTGTCTGTAGAAACGTTTTTCAACTCTTGTTTCCGATAAGGAGCATCGCTCCGACACTATTCAGACATCTTTTTCCGATCAATAATTCAAGACAGGTAAGATCAATTATAAGTTTATCTAGGCAAAGGATAAACCGACTAAATGGTAGCACGACTACCATTTTTTGGCAATACCCCATCAGGTAATACACCCTGATTTACCCCGTATTTATACCTGCTTTTCTATTAATTATTTTTTTTTTGTTGTTTATCTATCTACCTTGCTCTAAGTGTAAGTTTGCAATCAGTTGTTTTTAGTAAGCAATAAAACAAGTTGCTACTTATTTTTAAACTACTATATAAAAGAGTTCAGAAGTCAGACCAAAAATTAAAATTTTCTGTCAGCAGTCAGATGAAGAAAGAATAAATTACTCGCTATTAATTATTTAATCTTAGGCCATCTGACTTCTGACAATCCCGATTTTTCATCGAGATAAACGGTCTGTCTTCTGTCTTCTTTTATATCGTAGGCTAACTTATTTTTTTCATTAAACAAAACCTCAATTATGAATTGGAGAATCAATTATTGGACACTTATTGCCGCAATTATGGCAGGTAGTTTTATTTTTAGCTGTATGGATACCAATACAGCTGCACAAGCAAAATGGAAAAAGCAAATCAACCAAATTGACCAAAATGTAGATACGGTACTCGATATTTTAACCGCTGAAACAAATTGTGATACTGCCAATATTACGATTCCTATAGGAAAAGCTTTTCAAGGGATTTCTAGCTTTAGTTATTGGATGAAGGAAGTTAAACAAGCTTTGGAGAAGGCAGATAGAGCAGATTTATTACCTGTTAATATGGGCAATAATCCTTTTTTATGGATGAATTTGCCCAAATGTGAAACCATTAGAATGCTTGAAGCAGCACCCGAAGGAGAAGTTAAGCTTTATTTGACTTTAGAAGACGTCCCAGATAACAAAGGGGAAAAAATGATTAGTGCTATATTTGCTACCTCCAACTTTTTGACAAATGAAGGAGAAATTAATCAAACAGTAGCAGGAGGGACTAATTATTTTGATTTTATTTCACCTTGTCCACCAACTTGTCAGGAATAATACAGTCAGAAAATTATTATATAAAAACCTTTAAAAAAATCAGACACCATCATAAAAACATTATTATGTTTACTAATTGATTATATTAATTTTTTTAAAGTTTTTATGATGATGTCTGATATACATGCCTTTGTAGCTTACACTACATATACGGTTTTATTACTCAATGTATTAATATTCTGTAAGTTATATAGAGAACATTCTACTCCCTTAAAATGGTTCACTTATTTTATTAGTATGTCATTTGGAATAGAAGTAATTGCTAGATTTTTACATTTATCTAAAACTCCCAATCTACATTTACTCCATCTCTATACCCTGCTAGAATTCATAATTATCTCTGTATTCTATAAAAAGGTATTTACAAAGGAGAAAAGCGTCCAAAAAGGGATAAACTATATCATAGGAATAGGGAGTTTATTAATTATAGCCAACTCCTTATTCCTACAACCCATAACCACTTTTAATAGTAACGCCAAAGCATTCAGTCAAATAATAATCATTAGCTATGCTATTAACTATTATTTTTCGATACTTCATGAACGCACAAAAGCAACCCCCGTTTTAAATTTATTAAATGCGGCTATGCTGATTTATTACGCTGGTAGTTTCTTTGTTTTTATGTTTAGTGAATTATTATTAAAAAATCTAGATAAAGAATCACAACTAGTATTTTGGATTTTTAATGCTTTATTATACTTGGTTTTCCAACTAATAGTGATATTTGCTGGATGGAAAGCTTATTTAACCACCAAGAAATCTTTACCCTGATGATTGCAGGTATCTTTGTGATGCTCATTTTAGCTTTAGCCTTTGTCTTGTTTTTTGGTCAATCCAGAAAAAAAATCTTGCAACAACAGATGCAGGCACAACAAGCGGAGTTGGCACATCAGCAATCTTTACTATACAGCACCATTTTAACCCAAGAAGCAGAACGAAAAAGAATCGCCAAAGAATTGCACGATGAAATTGGTTCCAAACTCAATGTCATTTTGCTCAATTTGCATCGCCTAAATAAAGTCAACAAACAGTCAAAAGAAACAGTACCCATTACCAGCGAAATGCAAACCTTAGTGAATACAACAATAGATACTACTCGTCGTATTGCTTATGATTTGCTACCGCCAACACTAGTTAATTTTGGCCTATTAGAAGCCATCAAAGAATTAGTAGACCATTATCGGCAAACCGAAGCCATCGAAGTACTCCTAGAAATTCACCAAGATGATGCCCCCGTCATAGCCGATACCGTTAGCCTAAATATTTATCGAGTCCTACAAGAATTGATGAATAATACCCTAAAATACGCCGAAGCGCAACAGATAAGCCTCAAGGTATGGTTTAGCCCCTTACAGCTCAAAATAGCCTATCGCGATAATGGCAAAGGATTTAATTTACAAAAAGAGTCCACCAAAAAAGGATTAGGCTTATCCAATATCAAAAGTCGCCTACAAATGATTCAAGGTACTCTAGATTTTCAAACAGCCGTCGGCAAAGGAGTTTTAGTGACTTTAAAAGCCCCTCCGACAACTGACAATAGACAATCAATAACCCAAACTGACCGTAAATAGTCGAGATATGCCAAATCTTTGAGATTTGGCATATCTAAGTCTGCAAAATCAATCATATACAAAATTGACCTCGAAGCTTTTTGAGTTTGCGGTCAGCCTGAACTGATAACCGACAACTATGATAAAAATAGCTCTAACAGACGATGAAGCCTTATTCCGAAAAGGCATGCGCTCCTTAATCGAAGATTTTGCGGGCATGGAAGTCATTTTAGAAGCCGCAGGTGGTGATATTTTACTCCACCAATTAGCCAATAGTACGCCCCTACCCGATGTTCTTTTATTAGATTTGAATATGGCGAATTTAAATGGCATCGAAACGGCAAAAGTACTCCAAAAAAGCTACCCTACCATTCAAGTCATTATCCTATCGTCTTATTTTTCCAAAGCCTTTGTTATTAATTTAATAGAAATGGGGGCTTGTGCCTATTTGCCCAAAAATGCACAGCCCGAAGAAGTCGAACAAACCATTAGAGAAGTTGTCGATAAGGGCTTTTCTTATAATGATGCCGTCATGCAAATTATCCGAGAAAATATGGTGCAGAAAAATCGACCTAAACTAAAAACGCCTTTTAAAATAAGTCTCACTAAACGAGAACAGGAGATCTTAGCCCTCATCTGTAATCAAGCGACTACTGCCGAAATTGCCAAAAAATTATTTATCAGTACCCGAACCGTTGAAGGGCATCGGAATAATTTATTGCAGAAATTGGGTTGTCGGAATACGGCTGGTTTGGTGGTTTTTGCTTTGCAACATCAGTTGGTGCAGATTAATCCGGATATGCTTTTTTGATTACGGATTTTTTGCTCAACGGATTTCTTTGCCCCGCGGATTTTTTTGCCCAACGGATTTTTATCTGACGCTCTATAAATGGATAGGAAGGCTTTAATTATTAAACCTAATTAAATTAGAAAACATCAAAGCCTCCCTATCCAATAATAACAAATTTAGCTTTCTACTCTACCCTATTAAATTTTCATCGAAAACTCTTGATTATACGCCCTTGCTAAGTCGTCTAAGGTTTCTTTTAAAAATTGGGCAGCTGCTTCATTTTTATTGTTAGTTACTAGTTCTTTAAACGGTAAGATTTTATTAAAATATAAATCGGATAAGGTTTTGGTCTTGTCCGCGCTCTGATGGATAATCGAGGTTATATAGGGGCTAATAAAATAATACATCTCATATAACATTCCGCCATCTGGCATTTGTAAAAGTTCTGTATCCCGAAATTGTCTATATAAGTCCAATTCTTGGTTTAAAGAAAATGAGGTTACTGCTTCCGTTGCAAAACAATCCGCACCGCCTTCACGACACGCAGGAGGACAAGGATTTATGAAATCCATATAAACATCAAGAAAAGCATTGAATTGCGCATCTAATGGTTCGAGTACTGGGGCAATAATTAAATTACGCAAACCAAAATAATACTGGATAAAATGGCAATTTGAATCTTTCATCAAATCATTTAGGGCGTTTTTTCCAATATAATTTCCCCTTGTTACTTTTTTATAGGGCAAATCAAGTCCTCTTTTTAGGACACTAGTTACATATAGAGACATCATTTCTGAAATGTCTTTTATAGAATACAACTGTTCATCTTGTGCATAATAGCCATTCTCTGAAATCAATGCTTGAGTAGCCGTATCAGAAGATGAGGTACTGGTACAAGGAATTAAAAATACTTTAATCGAATTAGGATTAAGCTCATCCGCTAATCCATACATAAATCTAATTCCAGTTAGCTTCTTTGACATGGCTAACACTTTTAGTAATAAGGATTTTTTAAAGACAACAGCTTCGGTCGTAGCAGGAAACTCCTCTTGATACGTTTTTTTCAATTCGCTACCATAGCTTTTTGAAATATAAGTGCCAACATCTTCGGCTTTTAAAAAAGGGGCTTTTTTCATAATTAAAATTTTTAGAAAAATGAGGTGAATAAAATAAAGTTAGTTCGTGATTTAATAAAAATCTATTGCTTTTTATAAAAGAGAAATAGTCGTAATACGTCCCATTTTTAAATGATTCATTGCTTTTCATTAGACACTTGGACACCGATAGCTATTGGCATGAAGACACTCCAAGGTCGGGCTATAAAAACCTTGGAGCGTCTTTCAGACCTCCAAGCGTTTTAAGCGACTATTATCAACTAAACAAAATAGGAAAAAAGGTTTTCAATATCCCAATTACTGTTGAAAAATGAACCTTCAAACCTCTAATATAAAAAAAATTCCTCCCAAACCAAGTATAAATACGGGGTTATTTGCACGACCTACCTGATTTACAAAACCCCAAGTTTATACGCTTACCAAATGGCTTACTTATTCAGACCTTTGTATCATCTAATTAATCTGAGTTAAAAATAGTAAGACTTTATTGTTTAAAACTACCCTAACATTTAACTGCATAATATTTAGAGAATAGGGATGGCAAA
>CAZXYA010000173.1:10300-15561 GCA_964644655.1 uncultured Saprospiraceae bacterium
CCGCCAACCTATTCTCAGCAAAGTATATTCATTTTTTAGGATGGTTTTACAATTTTACTACTAACGCTACTAATTCAACTACTATGAATTTCACCTCAAAAATGGAGGACACCAGCGCTAATTTTTCTGTTGTTGTCCTGCCTAAAAAAAAGAAAAAAGAAAAAATTATGATTGTCTATATCCCTATTAATCAAACCCTAAAAGATGATTTATCTCCTATGGACCAACTATTGCAAACTTTTCAATCCTTGATTCAAGCACATTACAGCGATGATCAAATGAAATTAAAAGACTTTGCCCAAAAAATGCAGTTGACAGAGAACCAACTCTATCGAAAAATTAAAGCAGCAACTGGTCAAAGTCCGCTTACGCATCTTCGCTTATATCGCTTAGGCAAAGGGCTGGAATTATTAGAAAGCGCCCCTTATCTGACCATTGCTGAAATAGCCTACCAAGTCGGTTTCAATGATCCTAATTATTTTAGTCGGTCTTTTTCAGCAACTTTTGGGATGTCCCCTAGTGAAAAGCGGCGGGAGTTTGAGTGAATTCCTCGCTGGTGCTATGTTTCAAAAGTTTACAGAGCCAGAGCTAAAGCTCTTATTTTGCTACCTTTTTCAAAATTGTCATGTAGAGTACCTATTTTTTATCAAAAAGTTATTACTGGACTATCAAGCAAATAATTCATCCAAAACGACTTCATTCTGTACCAGCAAGTTGGCATATTTATTTTTCTCGACCCCATAAGTGGTAATCATGGTTAGAAAAACAGATTTTCTGGTTTTGGTCACATTTTTAAAAGTGGCTATTTTAGCGCGTAATTTTGCGGAATAGTCTTTATGAATGGAGAAGGTATCTAAAGAAAATTTACATTCGCAGATATTAATAACTTGATCTCGTCTATCAATTAACAAGTCAATTTGAGCTGCTTGAGTTGGGGTACCGCCTCTCCAAGCTACATTGATAGATTGTACGCCACTAATACCTAATGCTTTTTTAATTTGCCATATATGGTCAATACAAACTTGTTCAAAAGCAAAGCCTTGCCAAACCCTTTGAACAGGATTATCTATTAAATTTAACCAAGCATTTTTTCCTCGATACTTGCTATTTTGAATGAATCTAAAATAAAAAGCGGTGTAATAATCTGATAACCGATATAGGGTGTTTTTTTGTTTGTTATCTAGAGAAATATAAGCACAAATAAAACCACTTTCTTCCAAATCAACCAATACCTTAGTTAAGGTTCCACCAGAAGAAATTCGAGATTGCTTCACAATTTCATTTCGAGTCAATCCTTCATTTTTTGTAGAAAGTACTTCAACTACTTTTTCATAAATTTCATATTTGCGAAAAAGTGACCGATAGAGATTAAAAAATTCATTTTTTAGAAGACCTGATTTATCAAATAGTAATTCTTGTATATTTTGTGGTACACTTAAATGCGGCTGAATCGCATCTAAATAGTAAGGAATTCCTCCTAAAATCATATAAACCTGAGTAACTTGATACCTTGTAAAAACACAGTTTTTGGCTACCAACATTGCTTCAGTTTCTGCTAGATTAAAAGGTTCTATTCTCATTTTTTGGGTCACCCGATTATGCAAACCACCACTATCATTAATCAATTTATTGACCATCCATGACGCCGCAGAACCACATACAATCAATAAGACATCTTTACGATTCGTTGCCCAACTATTCCAAAAATGTTCTAAGCCCATCATAAAATCAGCCGCTGGTGTATCAAACCACGACAATTCATCAAAGAATAGGACAATTTTCTTATTGTCCGTTTTTTTCTCTAAAAAGGAAATTAATTTTTGGAAAGCAATCAACCAATTTTTAGAAGCTTTATCAAAGATGAGGTTAGATTGATTTTGAAGGGCGGTATCGAAATTAAAAAGCTGTTGTTTAGTGGTAGCATTCGCTAATCCAGAAATTTGAAAATCAAAAGAATAATTGAAATATTCTCGAATTAAAAAAGTCTTACCAACCCTACGGCGACCATAGACGGCAAGAAATTCTGATTTTTTACTCAAAGTAAGCCGCTCCAGTTTCTTGAGTTCTTCTTTCCTTCCTATAATTGCATTTGTATTAGGCATAATCAGCCATTTTTAATACAAAAATACATTTTTTGGCTGCAAAAAATAAATTTCGCAGCCAAAAAATGTAAATTAATGCCAATTTTGGCTGATTGTAGTACTCATCTGCAAATAAAAAATCAAAAAAGCGATAATCAACCCGAAGTCAGTTATCGCTTTTCTAGTAAAAGGTCAACAAGCAGCGCTTGGCGCTACAGTTATACCCCAGCAGCTTCTCGAATCACCGCTACTACATCAGGATTCAATAGCGTAGAAATATCCCCCAAATTACTAGCATCACCAGAGGCAATCTTCCGCAAAATTCGACGCATAATTTTACCCGACCGAGTCTTTGGCAACCCTGGTACCACTAACATTTTATCAGGCTTCGCAATAGGACCAATTTCTCTAACCACTACATCTCTAACAGACTTTTCAAAAGCTGCATCACCAACCGTTCCTTCTTGCGCAATGATATAAGCAAAAATACCTTGTCCTTTAATATCATGGGGATAACCAACTACCGCGGATTCAAGCACCGCAGCATGTTCATTAATCGCATTTTCGACTTCTGCTGTGCCCATTCTATGACCAGAGACATTAATGACATCATCTACTCGACCGATAATTCTTAGGCGACCTTCGCTATCTCTACGGCAACCGTCCCCTGTAAAATACAGATTATCAAAAGAAGAAAAATAAACTTGTCGGCAACGTTCATGATCGCCATAAGTGGTCCGAATCATGGATGGCCAAGGGAATTTGACACAGAGTAAACCTTCCACATCGTTGCCTTCTACTAATTCACCTTGTGAATCTACCAAAATAGGCTGAATCCCTGGCATTGGATAAGACGCATAACAAGGTTTGGTGTCTGTGATGCCCGGTAAAGGGGTAATCATAATCCCACCCGTTTCTGTTTGCCACCAAGTATCTACAATTGGGGCATTGCCTTTGCCTACTTTTTCATTATACCAATTCCATGCTTCTTCGTTAATTGGTTCTCCTACGGAGCCAATCACTTTTAAATCACTTAAATCATAACCCTCTACAAATTCATCTCCTTTTGCCATTAAGGCTCTAATCGCTGTTGGGGCGGTATAAAATTGATTGACTTTATGCTTTTCGCAAATTTGCCAGAATCTTCCTGCATCAGGATAAGTTGGGACGCCTTCAAACATCATGGTGGTTGCACCTGCCAAAAGTGGTCCATAGACAATGTAGGAATGCCCGGTAATCCAACCAATATCTGCCGTACACCAATAAACATCTCCTTTTTCATATTGGAAGACATTCTTAAAAGAAAAACAAGTATAGACCATATATCCTCCACAAGTATGCACTACGCCTTTTGGTTTTCCTGTAGAACCAGAAGTATAAAGGATGAACAGCATATCTTCTGAGTTCATAGCAGCTGGCTTGCAATGCTTTTGTCTGCGGTAAACCGCATCACTCCACCACACATCACGGGCAGGTTCCCAATTGACTTTGCCTCCTGTATTTTTGTGGACGATCACCGTTTCTACACTAGTACAACCTTGTAAAATTGCTTCATCTACAACTTGTTTAACGGGGATATTTTTTGTCCCTCTAGCATTATAATCCGAGCAAATCACCATTTTACAAGTCGCATCTTTGATTCTATCTGCTAAAGCTGTTGCCGAGAATCCAGCAAAAACTACAGAATGTACTGCGCCAATTCTAGCACAAGCCAAGACACCAATCGCCAATTCTGCTACCATTGGCATATAAAAACAAACCCTATCGCCTTTTTTAATGCCTTTAGCTCGCAAAGCATTGCCAAATCGACAAACTTGTTCGTATAATTCCTGATAAGAATACTTTACTGTTTTTTGATTGGGGTCATTTGGTTCCCATAAAATAGCGGTTTGGTTGCCTCTATCTGCTAGGTGACGGTCTAAACAGTTTTCTGTAATGTTCATTTTACCACCTTCAAACCATTTCACCTCAGGTTTTTTAAAATCCCAACTCAGCACCTTGTCCCATTTTTGTTGCCATTGGAAGGTTTCGGCTTGTTCTGCCCAAAATTTTTCTGGGTTTTCTACACTTTCCCGGTAAACTTCGTTGTATTGTTCTAGCGACTTGATTTGTAAAGTCATTTAATGATAAGTTTTAGCTGTTTCTAAAAAATTTATTATTTAAGCATCTATTTGGTAGGCTCTAGGCTCGCCAAAGATAAGGAAAGATTTTAAAACCACCCTAAAAAATGCTTGCTATTTGTTAAGGAAATCCTAGCCGTAAAATAAGCTTAAATGATGGGCGATAACTTTGAAAGTATCGCCCATCATTTAAGCTTATTTTACTAAATATGCCTACTAAACATTAGGTAGTTAAATTTTAGGGTGGTTTCAAAAGGAAAGATTATAAAAAGTTTTATTTCAAAGCTAAGTTTTCTATATTTAGCCCACTCAACATTCAACATTCATCCTTCAAAATTGGAATTAATGAATAGAAGAAAAGCCATCCAACAAACTGCCTATCTCCTTGGAGGGGCTGTTTCTGCCTCCGTCATTGCAGGTGTTATGAGCGGTTGTCAGCCAACAGGCGCACCCGATTGGACCCCTCAATTTTTAACCAAAGAGCAAGCAGCTATGATAGAAGAAATAGCCGAAATCATTCTGCCAGAAACGGATACCCCTGGCGCAAAAAGCATGCACTTGACAGAATTTGTAGATAAAATGGTTCATGAAGTTTTTAATGGTTTTGAACAATTACAGTTCTCCAAAGGATTAGACAAATTTGAAGAACAATGTCAATTTTTCACAGGCAAAAATTTTATGAATTGCTCATCCGACGAACGCCATAAATTTTTGACCATACATGAACCAGAAGCTATAGCCACGCAGCAAAAAACAGGAGAAAAAAGCTGGTTTAGCTCCATTAAAGAATTGGTCTTAGTGGGCTATTTTACTTCTGAATATGCCATTACAGAATTGATGAATTATAATCCAATCCCACAAAAATTTGAAGGTTGTGTGGATGTGGCTGCATCTCCAAAAATTCAAGTGGGCATTGAAGGGCGAAGTGCGTAGAAAAGAAGTCAGGCGTCAGACCATTTCATTGCCAGAAGTCAGAAATTAGACTACTCGCAAGAAACTTATCTGACTTCTGACAATAAATTTTAATTTATGGTCTGACTTCTGACCTCTTAAAAAATAA
>CAZXYA010000174.1:0-15533 GCA_964644655.1 uncultured Saprospiraceae bacterium
TTGGCACAAAATCTTTAGCTCCAAATGGCTAACTTATTATTTGCTCGTTACTAAGCAAACGATATTTTAAAGTGACAAAGTAGTGCTATTAAGTATAGTGCAAAAAACTATAAAATGGTTGTTCCAAAATTAGTGACTAAAAAAAGAAAGCTGCTCTAAAATTTAATGATTAGAGCAGCTTTTGTTAGTTTATATAAAACTATAAATTACTTCGTCAATACGATCGTCTTTTCTTGAGGACCTACTCCACATCCACCATCAGCTTGATATTCAATGATGTTCAAGGTAACTACCGCATCATCTGATAAACTAGAAATTGGTGTTACGGCTCCTGGTGCCATTGTGATACCTCCACCACCGCATCCAACGCCTGAATCTACGAATTCAAAAGTAATGAAATCACAAACAACATCAAATCCTAGTGTTAAGTCAAAACCTCCAAATTGAGGTAAATAACTCATAGGCGCACTTCTTCGAGTGTTAGATGGCTTATTAGCAGATACATTTACAGTTATTCCTTCCTCAAAAGGAGTTCCAAATCCACCTGTAGCGTCTCCTTCATAGCTTAAAGTATAAGCTCCAGCAAAAACTTCATCAGGAATTGGACAAGTCGCTTTTAAAGTAAAGTCAAAATGCCCCCCAAAAGCAGAACCATTTACCGCAGAAGAAGAGTTAGCCGCACCAAAAGATGCACCAGTAGTCGTTGTTACAGTTGTAACAAATCGGAATTGGTCATTTGCTAAAAGATCATCTGCTGATAAGTTAAAGGCACTCAACAACTCAGAAAGGGTGACAGAAAGACAAGCACCCGCAAAGTTACGGTCTGTACTAGTAAACGCACTTGCAGGAATAGACATAAACTGATTAGGACCTGCACTATTATCACCATTACCCGGATTATTATCCTCATAAATCACGGCGATATTATATTCACTAACGGTTGAACCTGCTTCCAAATCAACAAATTCTACACAGTAGTCATAACTAGCTGTACTTAGGTTAGCTAAATCTAGCTCTCTAGCCGTTTCATTAATTAACTTGGCATAAGCTCCTTTTTCTGCCTTATCGAAGGTTAGAATAGGAGATAAATCATCATCAGCACACGAGAACAAGAACAACATGCTCACTACTAATGAAATTGAAAATATATTTTTATTCATAATAATTTTTAATTTAATAAATAAATTGGGGAATCCTGATACTCATCATTTATCAGGATTCAACAATTGTATTATTTAGTAAGCAAAACCTGCTGGATTTGTATCCCAGAACACAGGCTCAGTCAAAGATTTTTGACTAGCACTTGCGTTAAAGTTAACGTGGTCAGCTGGCAAGAAGAACGAACGGATAAATGTTGTTGGATCCGTAGGTTCTAAAGAAGGCGTCATATTATCAGGCTTCCCTGTTCTTCTCCACATGTTGTAAGACTCGATACCATTTCCAAAAAGTGCAATATAGTATTCTTTCATGAGTACATCCAACCTTTCATCATCATTACCAGCTGCATCATAATTAGCCAAAACTAATGCAACATACTCATCTATAACTTCCTCCGATGGCACCAATGCACTTAAAAGAATAGGATTCCCATCAATATCTGTTCCAATTACATCATTAAGATTCATAAATTGACCAGAAAAACTGATTACTTTGCCAATAGAGCTTCTAACTCCACTTTCTAATAAAGTTCTAGCATCGTCATTAGTTCCTATAGTCAAAGCAGCTTCTGCTCTTAAGAATTCAACATAAGAAGACAACATAAGTGGCTCAATTCCTTGACCTAAACCACCTACTGTTCCTAACTGTTGAGTGCTTTCAAAAGAATTATCATCAAATCGACCAGCAGCTGGATAAACGCCATAAGTCGTTCTTAATGGACCATCTGGTGGAATACCTTCGTTATTTAAGTGATCTCTACCGAAAAAGCCATCTGCTGCTGCAATACAATAAGGTAGTCTTGGATCAATAGCAGCATAATGCGCTGGTTGAGCATCTTGCGTTGGTGTATTAGAGAAGTGACAAGAATATACGTTTACATCTAATTCAGCCGCATCAAAATTCTGGCGGTAGAAATAGTATCGTAATCTTGGGTCTCTTACTTCATTTCCATCAGCATCCAACTTTTCAGCTCTAAGTAACCACATATAGTAATTTGACATGTAGTTACCATCATTATTCTCGTACCAGTTATTATAGAAAGGGTGACGAGAGTTAGGATTCAATCTAGTATTACCATACTGAAAAGTAAAATCGTCAGCAGCACTACTAATAATATCTCCTTCTGCAACCAACGCATTAATAGTTGCTGCAGCACTAGTATTTACTAAACGGGTAGTGACCGCATTTCTCAACTGTAAGGTCTTAGCTAATCTAACCCATTTACTAGCATCTCCATCATAAATTAATTCATTAGCAGGAGTTGCTAAGTTAGCACCAGATAATAGACCAATAGCTTCTACCAATAAGGCATCCGCTGCTGCATATACATCCGCCCCAGGATCTCTTGTAGGAGCAGGATTGTTGGTTCCTTGAAGGGTTTGCGATAAAGGAATATTTCCAAATAAATCAACCATATTCGTCAACACATAAGCCTGCATGATCTTGGATGCACCTGCATGAAAATCTAAACCTCTTTCAGATGCCAAAACATTCAAAGCGTCTATATCAGGTATCATTCCTGCATAAGCATTGGTCCACAAAAAGTTGAAGTTATTAGGATTCGTTGCACTCGTATAATCAAATGCTCCCGTATGAGAGATCATTCTGGACATACCAGCTGTATTAAACCACATTGATTGGATATGGTTTCTGAAAGATATTTGAATATTATTATATAAATCATCTACACTAGCATTCTCTGGTGCAACTGCGTTTGGATCTTGTTGTAAATCCAATTCCGTTAGTTGACAAGAAGAAATAATTAATACTAATGCGACAATTAATAATCTATTTATTAATTTCATATTAATTTAAATTTAAAAATTAAAGGATGTCTCAAAAGAGGCTATTTCGAAATACAGCACATTTAGATTGACTTTGTCAAGCGTATGTGTCTTCTTATCATCAAATAAAAAAGTAATATTCGTTTTAAATTAATAGTTAAATTATCACGAATTTTCACTCTTTATTTGACCGTCTCGAATCTATATTCGAGTACTTCTGAAACAGTCTCTGTGTTCTTAAAGTAATTTCTATTAACAGCCTCTAAGGCCTAGTTTTTAGAAAGTAGCATTAAGCGTAACACCATATTTCTTAGCAGTAGGTCCAGTTCTTAAATCAAAACCTCTTGCGTTTCCAACACCTAAACTTAATACTTCAGGGTCAAAGTTTACCCCTTCTGGTGTATTAGGCGTATTATACCATAAGTTCTCTCCAGAGAAAGTAATACCAATTCTTCCGAATGGCGTATTCTCTAAAAGGTTGCTAGGTAAAACATAAGATAAAGAAACCTCTCTTAAACGAATATTCGTTCCATCAAAAATAGCTCCTTCATTTGCACCAAAGTAAGCATCAAAGAAAGTATCACCAGCATACGTTTGAATATCGTTAGGCGTACCATCTTGCTTAACACCAGGTAAAATAATTGGTACAAATCTATCAAAATCTGTATCTACTGTATTACCTCTAGCTAATAAAGCTGCGATTGTTTGAGAATAAATATCTCCACCTTTAACATAAGACCACTGGAATCCAAAAGATAAACCTTTGTAAGAAATATTATTAATCCAGTTTGCAGTGAAATCTGGGTTAGGGTCACCAATTACATCAATTTCTGGTCCTTCAATATATCCACCTACACCATTTACGGTTAATTGTCCACTTGCATCTCTTACATAAGGTGTTCCTTGAATAACACCGTAAGGTTGACCAGGAATCGCATAATTTCCAAGTCCTGCTGCTAAGATAGTTCCTTGATCAGTTCCAGTTCCTGCACTATTAGAGATTAATACTTGATCAACTCCGTCCGCAATGTTATCTACTGTACCTTCATTCGCTGTATAGTTTAAGTTAATATCCCAAACTACATCTCCTTTGATTGGCACAAGATTTAAACCTAATTCAACTCCTTGATTGGTAATTTGTGCCGCATTAACAGTTGTTCGAGTAGAACCTGTAGCTGGATCCAAATCTAAATCAATAATCAAGTCAGAAGATTGTTTGTCATATAAAGATAAATCTACCCCTACTCTATTATTCAAGAATCTTGCTTCAACACCTAATTCAATTTCTCTGTGTAATTCAGGCTCTAAGTTAGGGTTACCTAAACGGTTAGAGACAGAGTTTGTATTTAAAATACTTCCGTCAGCTGCAACGAACTGATTGGTAGCAGTAGCTAAAGTATTTCTAGTTTGGAAAGGATTAGGATATCCAGCAGAAGTACCAAATCCAGCTCTCAACTTCAAGTAGTTTAAGATGTTACTATTTGCCAATCCAGGGAATGCTTCTGTAGGAATGAAAGAAGCAGAAATAGATGGATAGAAAATAGAACGATTATCTCTTTCTAAAGTAGAAGTCCAGTCATTACGTCCTTGGAAATTAACATATAAATAATCTCGGTAAGCCAAAGTAGATGTTACATAAGCACCAACTGTATTTTCTTCTAAGTCAAAAGAAAAGTTATTATGTTCTACAAAGTTACCGTGCGTGAACAAGCCAAATACAAACTGGTTGCTACTAAGTGCAAAAGTTCGGTTTTGTGCTTCACTTCTAACATTCGCTCCAACTACCCCGTCTAAAGTCAAATCTTCGTTGATGTCGTATTGGTAAGTTAAGTTTAATACTTGATCTGTAATTCTGTTTAATCGCTCAGAAGTTTCTAATCGACCATTAATATCTCTTGGTCCACCTTTATTTACTTGTCTTCTTTGTCTTTGAGCATATTGATCTATTCCTAATCGGTATAAACCAGATAAAGAGAAGTTACCATTGTCAACAAAAGTATAAGTCAATTCTGTTGTACTAAAGAAACGTCTTACTTTTTCATTATCAGAAGAGTTATTCAAGGTCCATAATGGGTTTTGAATAGGTCCCCCTCTACGGTAATAAACGTTACGTCCATCAATAGGACTTTGGTAAGGTAAGTTCAATAAATCAATAGATCTTGGTGTAAATACCAGAGCTGCAAATAAACCGTTTCCGTCACCACCAAATCCAGCACCTGTTGGAGGGATTCTTCTATTAGAATCCGAGTAGTTAAAGGTTCCTCTAAGACCTATACCATTTGATAACTTAGTCGTTGCTCCTAAGCCAAAGTTAGCTTTTCTTAAAAAGTTAGAAGCGCCTCCTCCTCTTTCTTCATCTAATCTAGGCGTAAATCCTTCATCAGATAAGTAACTAAAAGTAGCACTTAAGGCAGAACCATTTCCTAAGTTGTTTTCTATAGCAATAGAAGTATTAGAAACTGTTCCTTTTTGGAAGAAATTCTCTACACTTTCAAATGGTTGATAAGCATAATCTGCGCCAATAAATTCAGGAAAGTCTTCGTTGAATTGCGGTTGGTCAATTGGGTGAACAATTTGTCCATCTGCACTAATACCGTTCGTTCCTCTTACATCAAAAGCTGGTCCCCAGTTAGAGAAGAACCATCCAAAGTTTCCAGAGAAACCATTACCAAAAGTATTTTGGTAATCTGGTAAGTTAGCTACTTCTGTTTGAGCTAAAGATTGTGTAACAGTTACTTCAAATTTCTTGTCAGTATCAGCACCAACATTACCATTTTTAGTCGTTACTAAAACAACACCATTTCTACCAGCTTCACCGTATAATACTGTTGCACTCAATCCTTTTAAGATAGAGATTTCTGCAATAGCATTAGGGTCTAAATCTAAGAATCGACTAGAAGCAGTCGCACCACCTTGGGTACCTGTTCTGTCAGAGTTGGTAGCAGTATTAAAAGGAATACCATCTACTACGAATAGTGGTTGGTTATCTCCTGTAATAGAAGAATACCCTCTAATAATAACGTTTGTACCAGAACCTGCTAATCCAGAAGTTTGGGTAATGTCTACACCTGTAGCTTTACCTCTTAAAATTCTGGCAACGTCTGATTCTTGCTTTCCAGCAACTGCATCTGCTCCGATAGTAGAGACACCATAACCAAGTGCCTTCTTCTCTTTCTTGATACCAAGACCAGTTACAACAACTTCATTTAATTGAAGTCCTTCAGAAAGAATAATGTCGATAACATTAGAAGCACCAGTTGCTATGTCTTGTGTAGCATAACCAGTGTAGCTGAATACTAAAGTCTGGTCGCCATCTGGGACGTCCAAACTATAAGAACCATCAATGTCAGTAACTGTACCAGTTGTAGTTCCTTTAACTAGTACGGATGCACCAATTAAAGTCTCGCCTGTTTCATCTGTTACTGTACCTGTGATTGTACGTTGTGCCATGGTAATTCCAAGGCAAAACAATACCATCGTTAAAACTAGTGAAAGTTTTTTCATACGAATCCGATTTTTTTATGAAAAAATAAAGTCCCAAATTTAGGAAAGTTAATTTGATTTTTTACAATTTGTAATTAACTTTTTCTTAACGCTGACATCTAACATAACTGAATTTTTATCTAAAATGCTGCTTCATTAAAAAAAGTTTTATTTTTCAACATCATTTAGTTAGTCAAAAAATCCGAATATTATTTCAATCTATGCTAATAAAAAAAGATTATATTTTAAAAAACTAATATTTAATCAAACTATTCATTATGTTGTTTTTTTTCAAAATTTTAAAAAAAGTTTATTTTTTTTGATTTTTTCATAAAAAACAAAAAAATATTCCCCTCTTTTTTAAAATATTTTTTTTGACTTTTTGCTATTTTTAGCAAAAACACCATCAATTATTGTAGTATTTCTTCACAGGATTCGTTAAATAAATATTAAGAAACAGCATATTCCCGAATGATATTAACATAAGTAAAGGATGATATTCCTTTAATTAAGCAATATCATAAGCCTGTTTTTTTGAAAATGCCAGCAATTTATGATTAGTAAATTTTATTAAAATGAATTAGAATAAGGATTCTAAATAACTGGAGCAATATAAAAAACAGAAAAAAGTTATCGATCAAAGCGAACCTTTCTGCTTAAAATATAGAAAAGTATTCCTACAAGACCAATTAGTAGAAATCTAGCCATTTTTTTTTTCACAGGTAGATAACCTAAAGAATTTGTATTTCCAAATTGTACAAATGCCCCCCAATAAAAAGGATGAGCATGTACTTTATCTGCTATTTGAAGGTAAGCCAATTTAGCATTCCGAAGGGCTTCATCTTTCCCTTCTCCTTCGTTTAAATGTTTATAAAATTGAGTCATAATATCGGAAGTAGCGCAATCATCTATAGACCAAAGGCTAACAACAACGCTTTGTACACCTACTTGTATAAACCCCTTTGCTAAACTCATAATACCTTCTCCTTTTTCTAATTTACCATTACCTGTATTACAAGCACTTAAAACGGCTAAATCTGCATCTAATATTAAATTATTTAAATCGTAATAGGTCAAATAATCGTCAGAAAAGTAGATTTTACTAAGCATAGGGTTCTCTTCATTAATACAGGCATGAGTTGCCAAATGTAAGATTCGCCCATTTGCAGCTTCTTTAATGAAATTATCTTTTGTAGCATTTATGCCAATTATTGATTGGCTATCATCGATTAAAGCAGCAATGCCTGCTAATTCTTTTTGAGAACAATTTAAACTATATAATTCATTATTCGTGCAGTTTCTAGTTTGAGCAATCATTATTTCTCCAAAAGAGGGCGCAAAACCAACAAAAGGTTGAGCAGTTTGGCTTTGTTTAAGCCTTTTTGTTCGTTCATACAAATTGGACGAGTATTGGTAATTAATCCCTACTTTTTTTAATAAGTAAGGCAAGTTTGCATATAGTATTTCTTCTTCAGCTTCTACGGAAGTCAATAGCAATTCGAAAGGTAAATAATTTAATTCACCATCTGGGATAATGATTAGTTTATTCGTATTTATATCTATGATTGGTGCTATTAGTTGTTGGTATAATTGATGAGCAGTTTCTATAAACGAAGAAAAATCAGCTAATTGGTTTTGAAGGGTTGGTCCATTTCTAACTAACTCTAACAGTTCACTAATAGTACTATTTAAGTGCTCCGTTATAGGGTATTTTTGAATAGTCACTTTTTCTCTGGTAATTGAGAATATAATCAGATTTTCTTCCCCTTTAAAATATTCCAATATTTGTTCTTTAGCTTCAAGACTTTTTTGAACCTTAGTTAAAGTGGGAGTAGAAAAATCATATTTTAATTGATAGTATTTGGGGTAATTCTGTTCTAAATTTTTTATTAATTGTTCATACTGATTTTTTAGTAAAAATAGTTGTTCTTTGTATTGGGTTATTTTTTCTTTATTTTTTTGAATTTTGGATGCTTCTTCCGACAATTGTTTTTCATAAAAATTTATATCGAGCGTCATTTGAACTTCATTTAAAAGTAGTGAATCAGGAAGTTCTCCCAAGCCTTTTGCTAAGTTATCCTGTAAAGATTCTAACAATATATTTGATTTATTACTTTCTACTATTTCAAAAACTGCATCCTGATATTTTTTCTCTCCAGTTTGTTCAAATAATTCAAATGCTATTATAATGGATTTTTCATAATGAGCATAATCATCCTTAGCATTGAATTTTACTGATCCTTTTGCCCAATGATCTTGTCTCAAGTATCTAGTAGTTTGATTAGCCAATTGAGCAGTAGAAAGCGCCATTCTTAGATAATCTAAATTTCCATTTTGTTGGTAAAATTTATAAAGGGTATTCGTTTTTCTTTCAAGGAATAATTTTCCGTCAAATGTTTTAGAAATATCTGCAATCTTAGGATTATTCAAAATCAGTAAATCATTGAAATTCGTCGATAACTGAACTAAGCCTTTTTGATAATATGCTAATGCTTTTGAATAATCGTTTTGAACTTCATATAGCTCCGCTAGATTTTTAAAGATCCCTGCTTTTACTGGATGTTTAATAAACTGTCTATATTGTTTGTTGATTTGAGCCCCTGCTGCTTCATAGTACGTTTTTGCTTGATCGTACTCTTTTTCTTTAAAGGATAATTCACCATATATTCGAAAGGCATGGGTCATTTGGATAGAATCTTTAGCTAATAAAAGGGCTTTATTTAAATATTTTTTTGCATTATTATTTTGATCTAAATCACTAAAAATTTTGGCGAATTTGGCTAAATAAATTAGCGTAGAATAGTTATTTTTGTCCCATAAATTATTGGATAGAAGTATTTTTTTGCCTTTCTTTAAATAATCTAGCGCCTGCTCCTTTTTTCCTATGTAAATTAGAAAATCAGCTTTGTGATAATAAGGCAAAAGCAAATCTATATGATCCTTACCATATCCTTCCTCTAATAATTGAATGGCCTGTTCTATATGTAAAATAGCCTTGTCTACCTTCCCTATTACAAAATAATTATGACTTAAATTATTTAAGGCTTTTGCATGATTAGTTACATCCTCTATTTTCTTAGATTTTTCAGCTAATGATTTATATATGGAGATCGCTTTCGGAAAATTTCCTTTGATTTCCCATTTTGTGCCAATCGACCCCATAGCATTAAGGTAATTAGGGTTATGCTCCTCTAAATACTTTTCTGCTAAAGTCATTCCTTTTCCAGAATAATACTCAAAATTTTCTATATCCCTTTTATTATAATATCTCCAAGTCAAATTATAATAGGAATCTACTAGCTGGTTCCAATTCTCATTCTCCTCAAAAAGAGGAATCGCCAACGCTAAATAATATATGCTACTATCTTGATTTATCGCCATAAACTGCTGGGCTTTTTCAAAATATTTCAAACCAACTGAGTTTACTGATAATGTTTTAGCAGGAGGGTTATCTTGACCGAACAATAAAACTGTAAATAAGAAAAATAATAAACAAACAATAGAGCATTTTCTCATGATAAAAGATATTTCTTCAAAACAATATAAGAGCTTTTATTTTCTTAATTTTAAGGATCCTGAACACAAAGGAATGTTCTCATTTTTGGTGGAGTTTGATTAGATAATAAAGAAAATCAAAATATTAGAAGTTCTATAAATAAAAATAATTCCTACAACCATAATCAAGGTAATTAAAATTATTGAAGGTAAAAAAAATAATTGATTAACAATTTTATTACAAGGTTGCCATACTCTAAATATTTACCATGTAATTTTTTTATCTATAAGGCTTATTGCAGTTTAAAATACTGAAACATCCATAAATTTAGGGAAAGATGTTATGGTTTTCTTTTTTTTAGAAAAAGATAAGAAACAAAATATTGGATAAATCAAAGTAAATAATGAAAGCTTCCAAAACTTGAAGTTCTGGAAGCCCTAAATATTTAAGCAATAGATGAATTTTTAATCATATTTTGATTAAATTCTGGCAGCAATCCCTCCAATAGTTCTTGATATACTACAACTTATTCTTGCCTTTGATTGTCACTAAGTACTATAAATATCATTGAGAGCTTCCCTAATGGCATCTTCATCTGAATACTGATATATACTAATAGTCTATTGGTGATGATTTAAAACGTCGAGTGATTTCTTTGTGGTGGATTAGCAGAAAATTTTTATTTTCTTAAATTATTTTTAGCAAAACATGAATGTTAAAAGTAAAATGTCGAAACAGAAATTATATTTTATAACTGATGTTACGCACTTACCGACTACGAAGTAGTCAAACCTGAATAGCCCAGTATGAAATGCTGAGGATTCAAAATTTTGCAGGAAGCTTAGAACTACAACGTAGTTCAACTACTTCGTAGTTGGGGAATCCCATTTAATCTCAACCACCGATACAATCGGTGGCTATTCAAATTCAAATCCTTCAGATTTTTTGCGTAACAAGAGTTTATAATTAAAAGTGATCTGATTGATAAACACAGCTACTAGGATAAACAGAACTTAAATTATATTTATCACCTTCACTTAAATCTCTAGGGCGGCAAGGTCCGCAGCCGTTACAAGGCAACATCACAGAACGACTATCATTAGTTAATGAAAAAGGAATATGGGTACCCGCATTAATATTAGGATGATTAAAACCTAGATTATGCATAATTTCATGAGTATAAAGTCGTGCCAACTGAGTTTCACTAAGATTGTTAAAATGAACTGTTACCTCAGGACCAAAGTGCCATTGATTCTGTTCATCCATATAAGGCCAATCTCCCTCAGCACAAGTATCAAATGCCCGTCTTCTAAAAGTAATATCCGCATTTGCATTCCGAACAATTCTAAATCTTAAACCAAAACAAGGCGCACTTCTAAGTATATTGACGGCTCTGTTAAAAGCATTTCTCTCCCTAGTATCAAAATTAAGTGTAGGATGAAGATAAATAGTAACAGTAGAACCATTTAGTGATTCTGGATAACCTCCAGCCCGTCTATGCGCCCTTGAAGTCGCTCTATTGGAATCCATAAAATTTTCGTACCCTTTAACATATTTTTTGTAGACACTTACATCACCATCTATAATATATTTTTGGTCATCAATTTCTATACTTCGGATGGGAACATCAAAATATTTAGATAATATTTCTAAATCTTGCGTAATTGAATCTTCGTAGCTAATAGGTTGAATAGTTGATACTTCTTCTATAAATTTGTCTTTGCAACTCTGAAAAAAAATCATTGCAAAAACGAGAAAAAGGAATATGTTTTTAATTTTCATAATTAATTAATTTTTATAAATATTTGTAATAGTTATTGTTTAAAACCATGCACTTTTTACTTTACTAAGCTACTCCACTACACTTCGTGCTAAAAAAGAAGTTTTTGGGGTAGAAAATTTAGTTTAATTCGGGCGCAATTGGAGTTTGGCCCCAACTACATGCCGTCCCGATGAAACTTTGAGGGTTAAATCGTTTATCAGAATAGATTTTTACCAATCCCGATATAACTTGTCCTCGATTTATCGGGATCGGTAACTTACTAAATTTACTACTATTTTTAACTTAAAAGTCCCGTAGGGAAACATAATTCTTGGGGACAAATCCCGATTGCGCCCGTTTAATTCTATTCACATACTTACTTAATTGCAATTAATTCTACTCCTGCTTAAACTCAATTAGTTCTGCAGCCTACTACGCCTTTTAATAATATTCATTCTCTCTATACAACTAATTTCCCTCAGATGTAAAGGGTAATTTCATTTGTAAAATTGAGCTATCATTTTCAGACAAGTACGGCTGCAGTCCATCTGGTCTCTTTGTTAAAAAAGAGCATCTTTTTATTACCTTTACCTATGTTAATTAAATAGTAAAATGTTCATCTATTAAAGTCATTGCTGACTCATATTACCTATTAGTACCATATAAACTAATTTGGTAATAGCCCATATCTGTTTTTTTTAATTCCTCTTGGTAGTTTATATTCTTTTTATTCCTTGGAATAGCATTTGCACCCTATTAGTAAATGTCTAATAAAATCTGTCCACTCTTTTTTGTAAATTTGTAAAAAACAAGTATTACCTTTTTTAAACAAAAGAGACTAAATACATGAGGGAACTCTCTAATCAGGATATAATTGAAAAAATTAAAACAGGAGACTTGCAATCTGAAAATATGGCGCTTAGGTTTCTTTATTTCAAATACTATCCAAAAGTTGAATGGTATATTTTAAAAAATGGAGGAACAAAAGCCGAGGTAGCAGATGTTTTTCAGGATGGTATAATTGTTTTATATAATAGAATTAAGCAAGCCCCTACTCCTTTACGTAGTTCTGTATGGACTTATTTATATAGTGTGTGTCGAAATACTTGGCTAAAAAAAATAAGAAATAGAGACAAAACTACTTCAATAACTGAAAAATTCACCTTGGTTCCATTAGCCGAAAATGATACAGAAAGTCTTATTGAGCAAGAAAAAACCAACTTTATCCGAGAGATATTGATGAAAATGACTAAAGACTGTAAAACCATTTTATTACTCTATTATTTTGATAGGCTCCCTATGAAAATAATAGCTAAAAAAATGGAACTTTCTAGTGAACAAATTGCCAAAAACAAAAAATATAATTGCCTAAAAACACTAAAAAAAATTGTTTTAGCAAGGTTTAAAAACGTCGATAATTTTAATAATGAATACTAAAAAACAAGAGGAGATTGATCAATATCTCTTTAATAAATTATCTGCTACTGAAAAAACTGATTTCGATCAGAAAATGGCGGATAATAAAAATATCAAAGAAGATTTTCTATTGCAGAAGAGGGTCGTTCAAAACATACAGTCCTATGGTAATGAATTGCTAAAAGGTCGATTACAAACAATCCACCAAGAAATGATAACTAAGCAAAAGAAATCACCTATCTTACTATACGCACTTGGTATTGCTTGTAGCATGGTTTTAATTATTTTTACTTTCTTATATTTTAATAACTCTAGTCAAATAGCTACCTTTCATGACTATTATGAACCTTATTCTCTTTCCTTTCAAACAAGGTCTACCAATCAATTAAGATATGAAAACGATTTTAAGATTCAAATCCTTTATCAAAATCAACAATATGCAGAAGCCTTATCATTATTAGAAAAACTAAGCATAAAAAATCCTAAAAATCCTAAATTTTTATTAGGAAAAGGCATTTGTTATATTGAATTAGAGGAATGGGAAAAAGCCTTAGCTACTTTTAATGCAATTATTCAATTAAATGACCCTTTTTTTAAAGATCATGCTATATGGTATGCAGCTTTAGTGCATTATAAATTACAAAATTTTCATCAAGCAAAAAATAACTTAAAAATACTAGTTGGCAATGCCCATGCAGACCATTATGAAGATGCACAGCAGCTCCTCAATATTCTAGAAAATAAATAAATTATTGTGATTAGTTCTACTTTCTAGCTACATTCTTTCAAGTACATCAAAATAGTGTGATGTAATCCATAATATAAGGCATCACTAATTAAAGCATGCCCAATAGATACTTCCGCCACATTCCCTACATTTTTAAGAAAGTAATTTAAATTTGCTGTATTTAAATCATGTCCTGCATTAATCCCTAATCCTAGGTCATGTGCTAATTGTCCACATCTAGTATATGCCGCTACTGCTTTTCTGCGATTTTTATTAAAATCATTTGCGTATGGTCCCGTGTAAAATTCAATCCTATCTGTACCAACTTCTTTTGCACCTTCAATCATTTTTTCTTCTGGATTAATAAAAATAGAGGTCCGAATTCCCACGGCTTTTAATGCACTTATTGTATCTATCAAGAAACCTTTATGCTTAATCGTATCCCAACCAGCATCAGAAGTCAAGGCATCTGGAGCATCTGGTACTAAGGTACATTGATGTGGTTGGTTAGCAATGACCATTTTCAAAAATTTTGGAATAGGATTCCCCTCTACATTTAATTCCGTTTTGACAACTGCCTTCAAGGCTGGCACATCCGAATAACGAGCATGTCGCTCGTCTGGTCGTGGATGTATCGTAATACCATCCGCTCCAAATTTTTCACAATCCTTTGCTATTTGAACTAAATCAGGATAATTGGCCCCTCTTGAATTTCTAATTAAAGCTACCTTATTTATGTTTACGCTTAATTTCGTCATGTAAGTAGGTGTTTGTAGTTTATCAGTTGTCAGTTATCGGTTCATACTGGCCGTAAACTCCTGATTTGCTAAATCTAGCAGATTTAGTAAATCTTTTTCTGTTTGATAACTAAGAATTTAGATTTACGGTCAGCCTGAGTTGTCGTCGGTTAAATTTGTAACTAGAACACGGTCAACTGACAACCAATAACAACTCTTCAAATTAAACTGGTATTTATTAAAGTACTACTAGACCACTAGGATCCATTTTCCGCAAATATAGACACATTTTACTAACCCACATATTATTAATTTTCAATACTAGTAACTATCGAGAATCATTCTGTCAATTATTGTACAGTGTATGTTAAAATTTATTTAATAGTATATTTAGTTTCTTGGAATATCGAACAAAATAGCTTAATTTGCTTTTAATATAAATGTCCTCCTCTTTTACCTATAAAATAAACCTGATTTGTTAATATAACCTACAAAACCGACATCGCCTATGCGAAAAATCTTACTTTTAATTTCCTTCTTTTGTTTACCATTTTTGGTAGTTGGGCAATCCCAAAAAAATAATAATGATAATGTCGTTGCTGTGCAAAAGGTTGTAAAAATATATCCTAACCCTGCATTTAACTTCATTGGTCTTAATAATATATCTGGGGTAGGAAGTATTATTATCTACAACCTTGTAGGTCGTAAAATGAAAAAATTCATCCCTCAAAAAGGAGAAAGGTATGATATAACAGATTTACCAAGAGGCATGTATTTAGTCCAATTACTTGGTAAGAACGGGAAGGTAGTGACTACTCAACGGATGTCTAAAAAATAACTATTTTAATAAATCATCCTATCTAAAAATAGCGAATTGCCAATGCAGTTCGCTATTTTTTTTGTAAATAAATTCTCTACCGTACACTTTTTAGGAACGCTGAAAAAATAACTTTACATTTTGTCTCGCTGC
>CAZXYA010000175.1:0-15386 GCA_964644655.1 uncultured Saprospiraceae bacterium
TTTTTTGACAGGCAGCCGCCACCTAGATAGATATTCGGCAATACTGAAATTTAGATACCTGCTTTCATGATACCAAAGGCTGATAAAGTATCGTTAATAATTAGTCCTATCCTTTAAAAAGTCCGAGGCACCCGCACCAATACTTTTTTACTGGGTTCACTAAAAGCACCAGCGGTATGCTTGGCGATTACTTGGTAATAATAGCGTTTGCCTGCTTTGATGTCTTCATCTAAAAATTCCATGGTGTTTATGCCCGTTGCAGGAATGGATTTATAATGAATCAGCGCACTTCCTTCGGCACTTCGGTAAATATCAAAACAAGTTAACTCTTCTTGATTGGCATAGTCCCAATGAAGGGCTACTTGTCCAACTAAATTATCTTGCCAGATTTCTTGCTTTCGCTGTTCTAGGAAAGTGATGGCTTCAAAAGGGTCTAAATCTCTTAACCCTTTTTGTTCATCCAAGTCTATATATTGTCTGATGACTAATTCACGGAGGGTATCAAAATTAATGATGTTTGTTTGCTGATAATTAGTCAGAACGTAATCAAAAACATCAAAAGCGAATTGGTCATCTAATGCTCCATTGGGCAAGCATTTGGCAGTTGCTTTAAAGCTTTCAATCTGCCCCCTCAGTCCATTATCATAAGGAATGACGTTGATTACCGAAGAACTAGATTGATTTTCCATTTCATCATAAGCCAATAGTCTATATTGATAGGTTTCTTTTTCAAAGAAAGTAGAATCCAAATAACAGGTAGCGCCGATTTCTTCAGGTGCTAGATCAACCGAATAATTGATTTCTTCAGCTTTGGCAATATCCAAAACGGTTTCCCATTCCGTACCATTCAATTGTTTCTTTTGTAGGATATGGTTCACTACATCTTCACTAGAACTAAATCGCCAACCCAATTGAACGCCCGCAGGCGTAGGGGTTACCTTTTGTAAAACAGGTTTAGCGGGTGGTATTTTATCAGGTCGAACCATGCCCAAACAAGTACCAAAGACAGAAGTATTCTCTCTAAAATCAAGTGCTGCTATTTTAAAATAAATACTATCTACTAAAAACTCTGGAGCGATTTCATAAACGAATTGTTGTTGATTCACAGGTTGCGGCGTAATTTGGGTAAAGTTGCCATTTGGTCGATTGCCAACAAAAAGTCGATAGCCTTTTAAATCTGGTTCTACATTTGCTTCCCAAGTTAATTTAACCCGAGTTGGATTTAAAAATAGGCCAGAAAATCCCGTCGGTGGCGCAGGTGGAATACTATCAGGTAATTGTACCAATTTCACGTTGGATTCGTAGAGGTTGTCATTATTATCAATTGCTCGTAAAATGTAGTAGCCTGATAATAAAGGGCTTTCATCGGTAAACAAACGAGCTGTATTCGGCAGCATACTTGTGTTAGCAGCGGTAAAATCTTCGGTAGAACTCAAGGAACGATAAATATAAAAGCCTTTTATTTTAGACTCAAAACTATCGTCAAAATTATCCCAGCGCAATGTCGCTTGACCGTCTTGACAGGCTACACTATCAATTTTTAAACTCATCTCCAATCTAGGGTCTACTCCTTTCACTTTTACCGCCTCAGATGGTGGTCCTTGTTTGCCAAAAGAATTCCGTCCAATAACTCGATAGTAATAACTAGTAGAATTATCGGGTAATTCATCTTTGAAAGTCACCTGTGTATCTTCTTCCGTATCTGTTGTAAAAATGAAAGGGGTTTCATTTATTTTTTCAAAAATAATACTGTCCGTAGAGCGTTCAATATCGAAGGAAGAATAGATGACCTCTATTTCTTCAATACTCCATTCTATCATGGCTACCCGATCGCTTCCTGTAGCGATTAGTCCCTCGACGGCTGGAAATTCAAAAATGTCATTGGTCGCCATTCGGATGGCAGTAGCTGTATCCGTACCATTAATCTGTAATTGATAAATATATACTTCTTTTAAATCCACTTGTTCATCTTTATAGCCTAAGCCCATGCCTGTTGCGACCTCAAAATCTTGTTCTGCAGCAAAAGCAGCAAACATGAAACGACCTTCTTGTGTCTCTGCCAAATCAACCGCATCTGCTAGTGTTGGGTTATTGGTCATTTCGACCTTAATAGAATCTTCGTATAATAAATGCCTGGCCACTTTTGCAAAGTTATTGGTCGCTGGAAAAGTAGCCCAATCAGCCTCAGGAAGTGGCAATATATTAGGCGCCATAATTAGTTTAGAGGCTTCAATTGCTTCTATGGATAAGGCTTGACTATCTCTTAGTACGGTATATCTAGTCAAAGAGTAGCCATTTTTACAACCTTTGAGCCAAGTCGGATAATCCGTACACATCCATCTTAGACTAATATGACTGCCTTCTGAACAAGCCATTAATTTAATTTCTCCAGTTGCCTCTTGAGCCGTTAGGGAAGGGCTACAAAGCCCAATGAATAAACCAATAATTATAAGCAATTTGATTTTCATGATATTAATATTTGTATAAATGAGTCATTAGTTGATTAGTCATTGGTCATTTACCCAAAAGACTACCAAAAATTAGGTTATAATGATCGTAAATTATTTACGGCTTACTGCGCTATTTTTTTATTGCCAATTCTTTCCTTAAAAAAGTACCTGCCAACACCTTCTGAAATAAGCTGTTTAGTTTTTGTAAGCCTGCTATTTCAACCGAAGCACTATAAGCTAATTGGTATTGATTTCTTTTAGCTTGGTTGTCTAACGTTTGGAAAAAAGTACGAGCAATTCGTTCTTGTACTGCCTGTGGTAATCGCTGGAAAGCAGGTAAGTCAGGAAATTTGATATGGCTGCGATAACGTATCGTTTGATGCGGCCCTAATTCTTTGGAAATCAACACAAAACTCTGTTCTGATTGCTCATATTTTCTCACCAATTTATCAAATTGTGCAGCATTCCTAGCGGCTAGGTTGTTACCAAAAATTCTAGGTAAATCAATGCCAATAATTTTAAAATTGGGCGCTTCTTTTAACGTTTCTTTGATTGCACAAGCTCTTTCGTCCATTTGTTTATGGTAGAAAGCTGCCATTCCTAAATTTTTGGCTGAATTTTGATAACAGGTTTGTGCTTGACTGCAAAGTGCAAAGGCACATAAGTGAAGTATTATTAGTAATCTCATATATTGATTATTTTTGATTCCGATAACTATCGGAAAAAGGTTATGATTTTTTATGTTTAACAGGTAAATTCTCAATACTGGTCAGGAGACCAGTAGATATAGGTTTCTAGTCTGGAGACTAGAAACATCGAACACCGATATATCAAGTCTCCAGACTTGATATGGGTATCCTGCTCGTCTCCTGACGAGCGTTTTGAGAACTTACTTTAACAGTACTTAATCTTAGTACTACCCTCTGACTGACTTACTTCTTCATTCGAATAATCTTCTCTTCAAATAAAGGTAATTCGTTGTCTCCAATAGAGATATAGTAAACCCCATCTGTTAGCTGATCTTTGAAATTTAAGAGCATATGATTATTTCCTTTGACTAATCCTTCCTTTCTCTCATAAAGTACTCTGCCCATAAAATCTACTAATTTTACTGTCACTTCTTGCGCCTCATCCGCCTTTAGATCAATGCTCACAAAATCGGTAAATGGGTTGGGGTAAATCGTCGCCGTTAAATTAGGATTGAAGCTTCCGCTTCGGCTATTGGCTTGAAGGAAACTAGCCGCCGTACATAAACCTGTTATATAAGCTTCGTTGGCGGTGTTATTCGGTGCGCCAGGCGTTTCGAATTCGGGGGCAATTACCGCTTGAAAATTGCTAACTATTCTTGGATTGCCATCTGAAAAGATGTAGCTATTTCCTATCGCTTTGTCTCCACTAACCATCAAGCTATCTAGACCTCCGTTAATCGTTCCAGAACTACCGTAACTTAAACCGTGGCAATAATTGCCCTCGGGATAACGCAATTGAACCGCATCGCCATAATTAAAAAATTCTAAATAAGCCCATTTGGCTTCGCCCAAGTTTTGGGTATTGGCATAGTCGGCACTATTTTGAGTGGGTGCATCTCCCCTACCGACTAAATCCGTTACTGGCAAGATATAGACGCCATCTTGATTCGCATCTGTTGGATCATCCTCGGCTGGTAGGTTTGGATTTCGGTCTTTTGGGTTATAAATAACAATTAAAGAACCCGCTGGAATACTTCCCCAAGCAACCGTTGCAGGAAATCGTAAATGCCCTGATGAAATACCAGACCCTGCTAAGGCAATGGAGAAATCGCCATTATTATCATCTACAATATAATTGCGTAAGTTTAAACTGGAACAATTGCCATTTCCTAAAACTAATAACTCTATAAAACCTTGACTAGCGGATTCGCCGTAGCTAAATTCATTGACGATTACTAAAGGATCCGTACAAGTTAATGCGGTTATAAAGTTTTCATTAGCCGTACTATTAGCGGCACCAGGCGTTTGGCTTAAGCCATCTGCTGTTTTTACGGTAAAATTGACTTTACTACCATGAAAACCATCTTGAAAAGCAATCACCTTATCTCCTGCCGCTGCTGTAGTAATGAGTAAATCATCGGGTCCGCCACTCATAAAACTATCGCCTCCATAACTCACACCATGTATGTATCGGCCATTGGGCAATCGAATTTGCATCGCATCTTTGGCATCATTTAAGCTCATATAGGCCCATTTAGGGGTACTATAAGTAGCCGATGCTGGATAACTATAAGGATCTGCATAACTAGGGAACTGATGGGTTCCCTCAAAATAAGGAGCAGATAAAGGCAACACATACACCAAATCGCCATTCACATCTTTGGGATCATCTGGTAAAATGATAGATGGATTAATAGCAGATGGTTTATAGACTATTATTTTAGACCCAGGTAAAACAGTAGCCCATTGGTCAATATGTTTAAAGCGATTATGGCCTGCTGATATGCCTGTATTGCAAATCCCGTGGGTTTCATCCGAGAAATCGCCATTATTATCGTCCAAAATATAGCCTCGCAGGTCTACTGGATTACAAGTCCCATCGCTTAGGACTAATAGCTCTACATATTCTGTTTGCCCGTCTGCGCCATTGGACACTTCATTGACGATCAAGTAACCGTTTCCTGTGATATTACAATCGGGGATTTCTTGTACTTCAAAACAAGCATGTTGAAAACAGTCTTCCGCATTCGGGTCGCTAATGACCACACAGTATTCACCAGGAGCTACATTATTTAATATTGGACCAGTAGCGCCATTATCCCAAGTATAGGTATAACTTTCGTCTTGGGCCAATAATAATTCAATGCGGCCGTCTTTTCGGTCTTTACAAGCATTCTTAATATGGCTACCTACTTGAGCTGATTCTAAAAAACAACCACTTGCTTGTAAAACTTCTGCATCTAGCACCCATTCGCAACCATAGCCATCATTGATAAAAACAGTATATTTCCCTGCACATAAATTAAAAATAATGGGCTGATTATTGTCAAAAGTTTGTCCATTATAGGTCCATTCATAAGCATGCGGTGCATTCTCTGGGTCAACGGTGACAATAATGGCGCCATTACATAGACCATTAGTGGCATGGGTAATGGATTCAACGACATATTGCCCGTAGAGTGCGGAACTGCTTATCCATAATAAGCAGCCTAGCATTATTTTTGTGACATCAAAAGCTTTCATAAGCTGTTAGTTTAGTGATTAGTGATTAAGTGCTCAATGCTGGTCAGGAGACTCTGGATGCAGCGTTCAAGTCTGGCGCCAATAGCTATCGGCATGAACAATCGAACACCGATATTTTAAGTCTACAGACTTGAAATCAGTATCTCGTCGTCTCCAGACGACCGTATATTGACATTAATTAGAGTATCAGATTGAAAATAGATATTTGATAATTTTATAATTTATCTAGAATCCATTGCTAATTATTTTTTAGCAACGGATTAAGTTAGCAACGGATTTTTATCGCTTTTTAATCTGACGCTCTAATGATTCGTAACTAATTGAAAGTCAATAATTTTTGCCTCCCGTTTTTTCTCCTTTGGATTTGTCAACGTCTTAGCAACTAAAGGAATCATCTTCGTTTCATAAAAACCTCCTGCTTCCTCAGCGTCATTTGGAAACCGATAATACCATTGATCATTCATCCTTTCTGCTGAATCGGAAGTGACTAATCGCCTACTCTTCAAAGGAATAATTTTGGCAAATAATGCTTGTTTTTTTAAAAGTTGCTGTTTTGGATATTTCATATTCTTTTCGTGTTAAAAGGTTGTTATTATATTTTATGGGCATACCTATCCCCTTCGCACTAAGTACCTATTAGCGTCGTTAATTGCCTAATGCAACAGTTGTTTTAGCTACTTTTTTGTTGTAGTATGGGCATAGCTTGCCCAAGAGATGTAGCGGGGAGACATCTTGTTTTTTTACCTATTTGGAAAGTGATAAAAATAAATTCACAAATTTAGAATTATAATTAGCTGATTATCAGGCTGTTTTTTAATTTTAATTTGCATTTTAATTTTAATTCATTCCTTTGCTAGGCTACACCATATTTATTAATCTTTTTTCAACCAGAAAAGGGGGATGATTTTTGGTTGAAAACGTTGGATAGTTTTTCTTAAATAAGGGAAGCAAAAGTCCTTTTTTATAAATCCTCCATCAACCAATCATCTACTGATTTAGGGGTACTACTAAAATTAATACCGCCTAAATAAATAGGTCGTTTGTCGATGGTGTGTTTTCCTTAATGTATTGATAATTATTGTATTAATGTGACTATTCTACTGAATAGTTACGTATTAATTTATTTTATTTAAAATGAGCTTGCAATGCTTCAAACGCTTCGATATTAGGCAACTCGCCATTGTTTTTTATTCTAACTGCTGCTGCTTCACGGATATTTTCTAAGCCTGCATAACTACTTAAACTTGGGTTATCGTTTACTATGGCATGACCTCTAATGGTTGTTAGCTTACTTAAAGCGCTGATATCTTTTAATTTTTTATTTTCACTTATTACCAGAAATCTACCTAGAGATTCAAAATTATTTAAGCCTTCTAAGCTTTCTAGTTTTGGGTTATAGGCTATATTAAGGTTCTCTGTCGTTTTCTTCAAATTAGACAAAGCAGATATATCTACTAGTTTTTTGTTGAGTACAATAGATATTCCCATTTCTGCATCTGAATAATAAAATGCACCATTGGAACGTATTGTTGTCAAATTTTCTAAGCCCTTGAAACTCATTAGTTCTTCATTATCTTCAATCCATAATTCTCCTCCAATTATCTTTAAATTGGAAAAATTATCTAAATCTTGGCAATTTATACCTCGAATAAATAGGCAACCCAGTATTTCTTCTACTTGATTAAAGGCTGATAAATCGTGAATCGTTGTACTAGAAAAATGGAGATTCCCTATTATCTTTTTTACTGCTGGGTATTGCCTCTTAAAAGCATCCACCGATAGTTGATCTTCAAATATATATCTTTTAGGTAATATTGCAATCGTTTCGTCTTTCATTGATATTTAATATTAATTTATGTCGATGACTTAGTCATATTTGATTATTCTGCTATTTCAAATTCAATGGGGCATTCTGTGATTTTCACACCTGTTATCTTCGCTGCTTCTATAGCGTCTTTTAGACGTTCGCTTATCAAAAGTCCATAATCGTAGGTCTGAAATAAATCTAAATGTTCAAATTTAGGCTTCATTACCGCCTTGTTGAGTCCTATCGTTCTCCAACCTTGAGCTTCTCTTTCTAATTTCAAATCTTCAAATTTATTCACTTTAATCTGAGCATCATTCCTTTTCTTCATAGCAGCAAAATTAAAGTCACAAAAAGTAGACTCATCAAAGTTTATTAGTTTCTTATATTCACCAATATTTAATTGTAAAACATAAAAAGAAATAATTTTTTCCTTTTTTAAAATTCCTGCTTTATACCATTGGCTTTCAGGCAAATTAAATTCTTCCATTAAATTTTTTAACTTTTCGCTAGTTGGATAAAAGTCTCCCTTAGCCGGGCTTCTCCTTGTCCAGCCTAAAAAGTCAGGAATAGTAATTGGATTAGGTATCGTTTCTTCCCCAAAATCTGGCATTAATGGAACAATAGTAGTATCTACAGGCAAAAAAGAATAATAATCCCTTGATTTATTCAGTATAATTTCTGGGTTAAATACATAAGAAGCATCAAGTCTAGGGTAAATAAGATTATTATATTCCTCTCTCGTTTCATAGTATAATCTAAATTTTTTAATCATTATTCTAAGGTTCTTAAAGTTTTTATATTATCCAAAATATTAGTGGTATTTTCTACTTTATTCTTTCCAAAAACTTTACTTGATATTATGTCTTTTGTATTATCAATGATATCTAGTAAACTATTGAATGCTCCTTGCATATCTCCATCTGCTACTTTCTGTCGCAATAAAACATCAATTTGTTCTTCTATCCAATCATCATATTGATTATGCCCAAAAAGCTTCTTCCCATCAGGAAAATGTTTGACATGATTGGTTACATGGACAAAGATAAGGTTTTCTATATCCCACCTACTCCAAAAACAATACTGCTGGTTAGCACTTTTTTAGGTATAACCATTATGCCAGCAGAGGCTAACGATAGGGAGACAATTGCTGGCGTAGGTAATCCTTTACCTATTACCCTCGCCAACAACTGACGCCTATTTTTCTTTCGCTTCCCTTATGTCAAAGACCTTTTTCGTGTTTGTGTTTTAAATTATTAATTTACGGGCAACCACTTTGTTAAATTATTGTTATTTAAAATACTTTTGTAGTGCAGTAAAGGATGCTACATCTGGCAATTGACCATTACTTTTTATTCTTATTTCTCCTGCTTTATGGATATTTTCTAAGCCTTTATAGCTATTTAAATTAGTGTTATTTAAAATCACTATATCCCCACGTATTTGGGTTAATTTGCTTAAGGCGCTAATGTCCTTTAATTGTTTATTGTCATCTATTACCAGATATCTACCAACGGACTGAAAATTATTTAAGCCTTCTAATGTTTCTAGTTTTGGGTTGTGCGCAATATGCAGATTATAGCTAGTCTTTGTTAAATTCCTTAAAGCAGATATATCAACCAAGTTTTTGTTCGCCTCAATGGAGATACCCATTTCTACATCTGAGAAAAAATATAAACCATTAGATCGTAGCGTGGTTAAATTTTCTAATCCTCGAAGGCTTATTAAGTGTTCCGTATCACAGACCAATAACTCCCCGCCTATTATTTTGAGCTTTGAAAAACTGCTTAAATCTTTACACGTCACATGTCGAAGAAATAGACAACCCAATATCTCTTCTACCTGACTAAAAGCAGAAAAATCATGAATAGCACCATAAAAATGAAGGTCGCCTATTATTTTTTTGACTGCTGGATATTGTTTTTTAAATGCATCTACCGATGCTTGGTCTTTAAATTGATGCCGTTTGGGCAATACTGCAATTGTTTCGTCTTTCATTGTTTATTTTGCTATTTCAAATGCTACGGGGCATTCTGTGATTTTTACGCCTGTTATGTTTGCTGCTTCTATGGCGTTTTTTAGGCGTTCGCTAATTAATAGATGGTAATGATAGGTAAATAAAACATCAAGTTCTCTAAATTTTGGTTTCATTACTGCTCTATTAAAGCCTGCTGAATTCCAGCCTTTATCTTTTTCTAACTCATATAATTCGTCAAATTTATTTACTTTTTCATGGTCATCATTTAGTTTGATTTTTTTTCTGTAGTGAATATTACAAAAAGTAGATTTTTCAAAATTAATCAAATACTCATTATAATTTGTATTTAATTGAAATACAAAAAAAGGAACTAATTTTTCATCAAACAAAACATGTGCATCATGCCATCTGCATTCTTGAAAAGTAAAAGATTGTAAAATATCTTTGAACCTTTCAGAAACTATATAAAACATTCCTTTGGGTTTCCTTCTTATCCAACCTGGAAAATCAGGAATGGCTTTAACTTCAGCTGGTGGAAAATCTCCAATAAATTTAGGAATTAAAGGCGTAAAGGTTGTACCTTCTGGCAAAAATTCATTAAAACCCTTGTCTTTATTTAAAATTAATTCTTTATCAAAAACTCCTTCAGCAGTTAAGTCTGGATAAATTGTGTCATTTTCCTCATCTCTACCTCCTCTATCCAAAATATATCTTTTTATCATTATAATATGTTTAAATTGAAGTAATTTCATCTAAAATAGTATTCTTACCAAAGATATTAGTAGATATTTCAGTTTTTGCATCATTAATTATTCCTTTTAATTGATTAAATGCTTTTTCTGGATCCCGAGCAAATTCAGCTTCAAGTTTATCTATTTCCATTCCAATTATCTTATCATATTCCCTATGCCCAAAAACCTTCTTCCCATTCACATGATTGACATGATTGGTTACATGGACAAAGATAAGGTTTTCTATATCCCACCTACTCCAAAAACAATACTGCTGGTTAGCACTTTTTTAGGTATAACCATTATGCCAGCAGAGGCTAACGATAGGGAGACAATTGCTGGCGTAGGTAATCCTTTACCTATTACCCTCGCCAACAACTGACGCCTATTTTTCTTTCGCTTCCCTTATGTCAAAGACCTTTTGTGTCTGTTGTTTTTGTATTTTTGTTGATCTAGCCAGACCTATTCCGCAGATAGGAAACTTTAGTCGGAAGACGAGACAATATAAACAAAGCCTAATTAATACTTCTTATTTAAGTACCAAAGGTTAATTAATCGGGTAAAGTCAAATTTCCTTAAATAGAGGGAAATGTTGAATTTATGGCTAAAAAAATTACCCGAATAATTAATCCGCATTACTTAGTTATAGTTATTATACTAATATTAGCTAATAGGCTTTCGTTTTTATACTATTGAGCCAGCGGGAAAATTCAATTTTAACGCTTCTTGATAATATTTAAATACCTTATAAATTTCACCCGTATCAAATTCTTTAACCAAATGACCATTATTTTTCAAAATAGTTATTTCTTTTTTGATAAATAATTCGGAAATATGCAAAAATCCAAAGTGTAACTCTTCATATTCCCCAGATAGAACTACCTGAAAAGAATCAATTAAATCGTCTAATTCCTGTGAATTCATTGAATTAATTTCACTTGAAAAAGTCCAAAATTTTTCATTTTTAAAATAAAGAAAAGGCTTAATATAATATTCCATATAATTAATTTTTTTTAATAATTCTCAAACTTAAGGTTTTATTGGAAAATGAGACCCAATGACTCCATTTGAATCATGGTAAAAATAAATTTTTATTTTACCATCAGATGTATAACCAAAATATTGTGCTGGCTGACCAAGCACCAATCCATGATTATGTTTAATAGCATATTCTACTTCATTTATTATTTTGTCATAGCTCCAATTTCTTGGATAAAAAGAAGCTGTGCCTCCCATTTTACCTGGTTCATAAATTTCTAGTCTACCATTTGTTTTTACATACTCTCTTCCTCCAATATAAATAATAGGTTGCCCGTCATAAACAACATCATCTGATAATGGAAATGGGTCTCTATTCTTTATATCATAAGTACTTCCTGGATTATTATTAATATAATTTTTTAAGGCATTCTCTGAATGACATCCTTTAAATCCCCTCAAGGTATAGGTTACCCCACCCCTTCTTCTAGTAATAGGTCCCAAAAAACCACCACTTGCATTCCTTTCGATTCCTAATACATGAGTAAAAAGCGGATCATTTGAAATTTTAAATCGGATATTTAAAACTTCAACCCAATCATCATGTCTTTTTACGCCAATTTTTTGCAAATAACTAATTTTATCAGTTGCAAGGAATAACTCATCCTCAACTGTATTAATTCTATCAGTATATTTTGAGAAATACTCACTTAGACTTTCCAATAAATCAGTATTTTTTCTAAGCAGTTCATCAATATTACCATGATATAAAACTTTCCAAGCTTCTATCAATTCTAATTTAAAATCACTAATATTAATAAAATCTTTAGCAAAAAAACTTAGTTGAATATCAGAAAGCTTTAACAACTCCGTTTTCAAAGCAGTCAAGCCCAAACTTTCAATTTGGTCAAACAGTTGAAGCACTTTTACATCTTTTCTAGCAGTTGCTTTACCTGCGGTATGTAAGGCTTTATAACTATCTATAGGGCGGTGATTACCAAAGTAGGCTAATAAGTTTGTTTTTACTGGTTCATGTGTTAAATCTGATTTTAGAGCACTCCAAACACAATTTTGCGGATTAGTTATTTGCGCATCTAATAAAAAACTAGAAGCAATAAAAACAAGGCATAAAATAAATCTATATAAAAGTTGCATGGTCTATAATTTATTGGTTCATCAAACTACTTACAAAATGGAATATTGGCATCTGTACTTAGACGCCAAGTGTGAAATCCTGCATCTCGATTACCATTTTTAAGAAAAGCTTCTAAGTCTGGAATTTCAGCTAAGTCATCGCTTATTTGTTTTAGGATAGTGGCATCCGTCCTCCAAGCATTAAAGGTCGCATCTGTGGTATTGTCTAATAATCCTCTGGCAGTAATCCAGCCTGGTTCAATTTGTCCTATATTTTTAGCAATATGATTAGCATCAGAGGCTCCGTTTGCTAAATCTCTAAAAAATTCCAAAGATTTAGATTTTCCTAGTTTAAAAATAGCAGCAGCGATTTCTGAATTTTCGACTAATTTTTCGACCCCATCTAATTTAGCAATTGATAATGCTTGAGTCTCTGAAATAAAAGTTCCAAAAATAGTTTTTAATTGCTCTGCAAATCCAGTTAAGCCTGTTGCGTTAACAGAATTAGCGATATGCCTTACCGCACGAATAGTCTCATCTGCTAAATCAGCGTTACCAGCTAAACGAGCATCCGCATGAATTCTAGTGAGGTAGGTTATAGCTTGATTGATAGCCTCTGGATTTTGGTTCTTAATCGTTCTGATATGATTAGAAGGAGTCCCAATTATATTAGAAGTTAAGTCGAAAAAGTTGTCTGCATTAGGTAGTGCCGTATTATCGCCAATTTCTTCCATCAATTCTCCGATTACCCTTCTAGTCACAGGTTGTCGACTAGCAAAACCTTCAGGGCTTAATTTTTTAAATAAGTCTTCTGACATGGTAATGACTCCTGTCGTAATTGAGATTAGATTAAGTGCATTTTTTATATTTTCCAACTCTGCATAATCAGCAGCAATAGTAGCTCCCATACTAGCACTACTACTAAGCATATCAATAATATAAAATGCTTTTTTTAATTGGGAGCCTGCTTTTAATAATCCAGCGCCACTTACAGCTAATGAAGCTGCATCTATAACTGTAGAAATAGCTTGTTCTGTTGTTTCCTTATCTCCAACTTGTGCTGCATAAGTACCGAAAATAGCGGGCACTAAACCAGATAGTTGAACTTGTTTTAATGGATTTAAATTGGATTTATTAACTAGTTGTATTAAATCAAAAGGACGTAATTTTGTTGGATCCTCCTCCTTAAGAAAAAAATACCCTCCTTCTTGAGCTTGGGTTATTATCAAACTATCAGCTGCCTCATCACACTCACTATCTATTGATTGGTAAGAATAATATTCTGCAATATTCCCTATTTCAAGCCAAGTAGTCGCTATATTTATAACATTCACTTCAGCAGTAGCAACTAACGATCGGACGACAAAATTTTGAAAATCAAAAATAAAAAATCGTTCTTTATAGTGATCGCTATAATTCGCTACACGTTCATTATAAAAACTTCCACTATTTGACACCATATTAGAGACGGTTTTCATAAATTCCTTGCTATTATCGTCTCCATTTAAACCAAAGAGGCCTCCATCTACTCTATTGAAAACTTGACATACCAAAAGCTTCGTAGGCGTTTCTTTATTCTTTCCTTCAAGCCCAAGTAAAATATCTGCATAGGTAGCAGGATTCGCAAACCTTAATAGTTTTATAACAGCTTCTTGATTCAGATTATCCCTTAATGTTCCTGGTGTATTCACGATTCTACTAATAATCCATAGAATTTCTTCTGCATTTAATTGAGTGGCTATTTCCCCATCCAATGCTTTATTTACTGTATTAACTAAGTGTTGTATTGATTTCTGCTTTATAGTTGGTACATCTAACTCTAATAAATTACTATAATTTTCATTGCCATATTGCCGAATATACCCAATAAGGTATTTATAGTATAATTTGTAAGCCTCCTGCTTATTCGGAAGTGTACCTTTATCTTCACAGTTTATGGATTGGTCATAAGGGTTAGGATTAATAAGATCAGGATAATCACATTCACAAAATTCATCTGTAAATTCTTTATCAAATTTTGAAATATATCCATCTAAAAGTGTTGTTATATGATTCGCTGGACAATGCCAATTATTATAATATAATTTTTGACTTGAGGTTTCTAAAAATAAATCTTTATAGGCATGGGCAATTTCCATAACCTTATTTTTTACTATGGCGATATCTATATCTCCAGGGTCATGATTATAAACAGTATTAATAATAGTTTGATTTAAAGAGGTTCTAGGATAACCAAACATATGTTTAATTACATCACTTCTATTAAAATCCCAAGTGTGTGATTCGTCAGTAGCATTGATTTGTGGAAAGTCTAATACATTTTTAAGTTCATAGTATATGGATTGACTCTCTATTCTATCAATATCTAGTACTTCTAAATTCATTCGAAAGTCAGCTATAATGTATTTATCTTGAAGTACTAACCCAAAATAAACATTATCATCTTCATGATTATTTCTACCTCTAATGTATTCAAAATGTTTATCTGCTGAATCTACATAGCCTTGAAGAACAAACTTTCCATTTTTTTCTTCAATTTTTGCATTATAAGTAATGTAAGTATTGCCTTTTAATATCCTAAAAGATTTTAATGTTCCAGGGGTAATTTGAAGAAATTTTTCATATTCCTCTCCAATATTATTTCCATCAAAACCATAGAAAAAAGTGACATATTTCACATCATTTGGTAAAGAAATGTAATGTCCACTTGGGGTAGCAAATGTAAAAGTATAGCCTGAAGCTTCTCCATTATTTGGAAGATTTAGATTCTTAAATAAAGTATCAACCTTCCAATGGTCTACACCCAAATAACAGCCTTCATAGACTCTTCCCGAGTGTAAAGCATTCTCTATATTTACTTCCATTTCACTCATATCAGCGACTGCCTTTATTAGTTCTTGCTGTGCAATCGTCGCCATTTGATCCATAGACTTATTAAAGCGCGCCACACTAGAAGTCAGCAAATAATCTGCCCAAGCCATTGCAAAGGGGTAATTGGAGCCAAAAAGAGAGCTATCATCTGCTGCTTTATCCCAGGCGTTTTGAAGAAATTCAAAATTACTGGTAAATATTTCCGATTCTGCCCACGTGGTGGCATAG
>CAZXYA010000176.1:0-15351 GCA_964644655.1 uncultured Saprospiraceae bacterium
AGCGACTTTTACTCATTATTTACAACCTGTGAAAATCTGTTTAATCTGTCTAATCAGTGTTGAATTATGTGATTGAACTACTAAGTGTCAACTACTTTTACATTTTTGATAAATCTTAAATCATAAATCTGTCACGTAAAAACTACATGGATTTATGATTTCAGATGTATGATTTCAGATTTTCTAAGCCTTATTAATACTGCAAATTAATGTCGCCAAACTCCATAGCCATCCGCACCCTTAATCGGCTGATTATACAAAATAGCCAAAGAAAAACCTAAATAATTTCGGGTATCTCTAGGGTCCAAAATCCCATCATCCCAAAGTTCAGAGGTAGAATACCAAGCGGATGATTTGCTTTCAGCTTCATTGATTAGCATCTGCTTAATCATTGCGCCTTGTTTTTCATCATAAGGTTTACCTAATGATTTTGCGGAGGCTCTTTGCACAATTTCCATCACCCCTGCTAATTGCTCTGAACCCATAACGCCGATTTTAGCATTTGGATAAGAAAACAAAAATCTTGGGTCATAAGACCGACCATTCATACCATAATTTCCTGCGCCATAAGAATTGCCTATCATTAAAGTAATAGAAGGCACTTCACTATTGGAAACGGCATTGATTAGCTTTGCTCCATTTTTGATGATGCCACCTTGTTCATATTCCTTTCCCACCATATACCCTGTAGTATTTTGTAGGAAGAGTAAGGGAATATTATTTTTATTGGATAACTGGATAAATTGAGCTGCTTTATTCGCTGATTCGGAAAAAATCACGCCATTATTACCAATAATACCGACTGGATAACCATGTATTTTCGCCCAACCTGTTATCATGGTAGTTCCATATTCTGCTTTAAATTCAGAGAATTTTGAGCCATCTACTACTCTCGTGATTAGTTCTCTACAATCATAAGGAATTTTAGGATCATGGGAGACTACACCTAAAATTTCTTCTGGATTATAAACAGGTGCTTCCACAGCCTCTGTTGGCGTAAAATGTGGGGTGCCTACATCCACTAATGCCATTAATTCTCTAGCTATCCGAATGCCATCCAATTCATCTTCTGCCATATAATCAGATACCCCTGAAATTCGACTGTGCATTTCTGCCCCGCCTAATTCTTCGGCAGTTGCCACTTCATTCGTTGCCATTTTTACTAGAGGAGGCCCTGCTAAAAATACTTTTGCCTTATTCTTTTGAAAAACAGCAAAATCCGACATACCAGGAACATAAGCGCCTCCTGCAGTTGCATTGCCAAAAACCACAGAAATAGAAGGAATGCCCATTTTAGAACGGCGGGTGATTTCACGGAAGGATTCGCCACCGTAATTAAAAATCTTGGCTTGGTCTGGTAAATTAGCCCCACCACTTTCTACTAGATTAATCGACGGCAAGCGATTTTCTCTGGATATTTGCCCCAATCGCAAGCTTTTAAAAGTGGTATGATAATCTACCGAACCGCCTTTTCTAGTCCCAACATTAGAGGAAATCATACATAATTTACCCGATACTAGACCAATACCTGTGACATTCGTTCCACCTGCACCAAAACCACCTTTCTTTTCCATGCCAGCCAAAGGCAATAATTCTATGAAAGGACTGTCTTTATCTAACACCAATTCTAATCTTTCTCTTGCTAAAAATTTTCCTCTTTTCCTGGCCCTATTGATAGATTTCTCCTTGCCCTGAAAGCGACTTTCTTCCATTGCTAAGTTGTACTTTTCTAGCAATTTTTTCATGCCTGCTACATTGGCTTGATACTGTTGGCTATTGGTATTTATTTTTGAATGGAGTACTTGCATATTAATTTTGAATGATTGAAGGCTAAATTTTGAATAATCAAACAGACTTAGTTTATCAAAATTTCTAATTGAGAAGCCAAAGATAAGGAATAGATTTTGTTTCAAAAGACAAAAATCAATTCATTTTTTTACCTAAAGGGAAAATTTTTCTAAAGATTCGGTATTTATTCAGACAATAATTGTCGGAGCTGTCTCATCACATCGTCGTAACCATCTCTTCTGATAAATGCTGCAAATCATTAAACGTCATTAAACTCAAGCGGTTTCCAGAAAACAAAACTTCCGAAATCGCCGTATTGCGCATCACTAAATTAAAGCCCATGGTTTTGCCATTATTTTGAATATCCATTACTTTTCCTAGCATTGCCGCAATACAGCCACCAGAAGAAAAAGCTGCTATTGTTTGCCCTTTTTCATTGCCTTTCATCATTTTTGCTAAGCCTTTTTCTGCCGTCGCTCGAAAACCTGCAAAGGTTTGTGCACCTTCGGGTAAGTCAAATCTGAGGGTATTGGTCGCCCATAAGTTCAGGTAAGTAACCACCATTGTCATTTTGGTTTTATGGTTTGGATTTGTATCCATTTCCGCAAACCAAGCTTTAAATTGAGGATGATGAATTTCTAAATCTTTTCGGACATTTCCCATCACATCCATGCCTTCATACTCTTTTAATTCGTCGTATTCTATTGCTCTTGGAAAAGCTAAGTCTGCTGCCCCATAGGCTTCTTTAACTCTTTGGTAAGTCTGATGATGCCGTTTTAATGGACCAACATACACTTTGTCAAATAACAACCCTTTTTTAGCATAATATTCGCCTAAAGCGGTGGATTGTCGATGACCGTGGTCGGAAAGATTGTCGTAATCAGCAGAAAGGAAAGAAGCTTGGGCGTGTCGAATAAGGTATAATTTGCTCAAATTAATAAGAATTTTAGAAGATATTAGAGTAAATGAGAGGATGAGTAAATGAGTTATTAAGAATAATTACATTTTGCTTAGTTTACATAGTGTGGCAAAAATAAATTAACAGCTTAAACTTGGACAAGCGCAGCTTAGTTTTACCACAAAGTAACATAGTCCATAGAGTTCACATAGTTTTCTGACGAATATCGCTTAACTCGTCAGAATAAAGTTCTTAACTTAAATTTATCTGATTATTTATTTTTGTCATTTTCTCTCAAATTGAAAATATTTCACAAAAGTAAATTTTTTCCACTTGCTTTTATGTAATTTCTAGAATTGAAACATCCTTTCTTTGTCAAATCGTTTTTCAGACCCAAATCTTAAAATTATGACCAAGAAATTCACCTTCAAATTTTTTATGCTTTGCTTGCTATTTTTCAATAATTCTTATGATGCTTTTACCCAAGGTTCTATTACAGGTTTCGTTTATGATAATGAGTTAAATGATCCATTAATCGGGGCGAGTGTACATATTAAAGGCACTAGTCTTGGTACAATTACTGACCTCAATGGAAAATTTATTTTGGAAAGTCCAGATAGCACAACTATCTTAATAATTTCCTATACAGGTTTCACAAAAAAAGAAGTAGTCGTTAAGGAATTGGACGAATTAATAATTCGATTATCTCCTACTAGAACTATTACATCAGAAGTACGCATCACCGCCAGTAGAAGAAGGGAAAAAACTTCAGAAGCTCCTGCTAGTATCTCCGTTATTAGGGCTCCTGCAAAGCCTGCTGGACCAAGAGGTGTAGCAGAAGCGATGTCTCGAGATATTTCTACGATTAAAAATGTTTCCCTTGGTACTGTAGCAAGAAATATTAAATCTGGTACCTTAACCGCAGGCGAAATCAATGATTTTAGCAAATGGGATTTATGGGAAGACATCGCCAAGGAAGATTTAGAAGAATGGCAGCGACATTGGCAATTCAAACCTTTAGAAAGATATGCGGTGCAATTAACAAATGATAAAGGCTTTCCCATCATTGATGCAAAAGCATCTTTAGTAAATCAAAATGGTCAAATAATTCATCAAACTCGAACAGATAATACAGGTAAAGCAGAATTATGGGTAGGTCTTTTTGCCGATAAAGCCCCTACAATTAGCCCCTACAAAATCATTATTGATTATGGTAAAGAACAATACAACCTAGTAGCCGTCAAATCTTTTCAAAATGGAATTAATACCCTAAAATTGCCCACTCCTTGTAAAGCACCTAGCGTTTTAGACATTATGATGGTTGTAGATGCAACGGGTTCTATGGGCGATGAACTATTGTATTTAAAAACGGAATTAACCGATGTCATCAAACAAACACAAGCTAAACATAAGGACTTAAGCATTAACCTAGGAAGTGTTGTTTATCGAGACCATGAAGAGGAATATTTAACTCGAAAAACAGATTTTTCAACAACTATTTCTAAAACAATTAGCTTTCTTGAAAAACAGTCTGCTGATGGTGGTGGCGATCATCCAGAGGCAGTAGAACATGCTTTATCCACAGCTATAGATAGTGCCAAATGGAGTACCGATGCGGTAGCCAGATTACTTTTTTTAGTTTTAGATGCCCCTCCACATCATTCACCAGCCATTGTGCAAAAATTACATCAATTAGCTAAAAAAGCAGCCGAAAAAGGCATTAAAATTATCCCTGTTACAGGAAGTGGTATTGGAAAAAGTACAGAATATTTAATGCGTTGTTTATCCTTGACAACTAATGGAACCTATGTTTTCCTAACCGATGATAGCGGTATTGGTAATCCGCATATAGCACCAACAACAGATACCTACAAAGTAGAATTTTTAAATGAACTATTGGTTCGCTTAATCAATCAATACACCACTATTGTACATTGTGAACAACCCATTGCTACATTAAAACAGGAAGAAAAAGTGGATAATAAAACGGAATTAGCGAAAAAATTAGGGTTAAAAATCTATCCCAATCCAACAACTGGACCGTTGACTATTTCCGCAAAAAAGGCCATCTCAGAAACCTTTTTGACAGATATTTCGGGTAAGATTTTAGCTCGATTTCCTCAATGGAAAAAAGGTAAAAATGCCATTCATTTAGGCCAGTATCCATCTGGTATTTATTTTTTACAATTTAAAACTAGTGAAGGGATAATTAGTAAAAAGGTTTTGGTGAATCATCAAATGATAGCCAGTACTTCGTCAAGGTAAAAGGGTCGGCTTTTGAAAGCATCGCTTTTGAGTTATAATCTAGGAGTCTATAGAGCGTCAGATAAAAAATCCGTTGCTAACTTAATCCGATCCTAATTTTTTTTTAGCAACGGATTAAGTTAGCAACAGATTTAACGAGCTAGACGATATTGTAAATATTTTCTAAATATCAGCTTTTTAATTGATTATCTAAAGATGAAAACCATAGCCGTCAGGCTAAGAAAAAATATGGTCGGTGCGCTGCACCTTAGAGTGGCATAATAGCTGGTTGTATACAAATGTGGTCGCCCCTGCTGGGGCTTTTAAATAAGAGGTGCAGCGCACCGACTACATTTGTATAGATTTTGAGCTTTATCCTTTTTTTAGGTGCAGTGCACCGACTACATTTTTCCATTTCTACTTGAAACTTCTCTTAGCCTAACGGCTATGGATGAAAACTTAAAGCCAATACACCAATATAACCCTATCAAATGACCTTAATTATAATTTATCAAAGGTAGCCCAATAATTTTTTGGCCTCAAAAAAAAGATTTTATTGAGATAGTTAGCCTTGCAGACAAAGAATTTTCCTCAAAATTCGCTAATTTTGCGGATTATGGAAAACAACTCAATCTTCGAGCATTTTCGCCGACAAAAATCTGGAGATTCTAAGGCAAAAACACATCCCAAAATTTATTTTCAAATTGATTTTGATGATTATGGGGCTTACCTTGCTGTGGTGGACAGTAAAGGCAAAAAGATTGAAGTCAGTTATTTAGGCTATAGTGGCGCTATACGTAATATCCTCCGTTCTATAGAACAAATCACCGAAAAAAACAGCTTTGTCATTGATTGGGAAAAACCTGCGGAACGTATTTATCTTGCCGAACATGATCATTTAGTCAATTTATTAAAAAGAACGCTCAATGTGGTCAATAAGGATATGGAGGCGCTTACTTTTTCGGATACTTTAGGGCAACTAGCCATTCGATTAACGAAGGAAGAAAACATAGAAAGACTTGCTACTAATGAGCCATTTTGGAAAAGTGAAGTACAGTTAATTGTCGATAATGAACCTCATGATACCTTCCAATTATTGAATGAAGAAACGGTTTGCATTGACCGACAAATTATTGATATACAGCCGCTTGGAAGTGGCTTTAAAAACCTCACTTATTTTAAAACAGAAATAAAAGAATCGGATACAACTGTTTTTTTCTCTTTATTATTTTCTTACTTAGATAACATTACTTTGTCTTTTGCAGATTACCAAGTTATCTATAGTGAAGAAAAAATTTATGCTCGACCAAGTTTAGTGTTTGAAAAAGTAGATGTGGATGACTCCCTGTTTATGCGGGTAGGTCAATCTTTACCTGATTTGTCAGTAAGTGTATTGGAACAATTTGACTTGTTTAAGTATGCAGAAATCAATGAATTAGAAAAACAAATTACCGTCAAATATATTGAGCAAGACCCATTGGAAGAGGTGACCCAATTGGTTAGTAAATTATTAAAAAAACATACCCCTCGAAAGAAAAAGGAAGAACGTGCGATAGTGGTATTCGAAGATGGTCTATTTATTATTCCAAGAGCAGTAGCAAGTGGTTTTATTTATAATGAGTTGGTTGAATTATTGACCCAATTTCAGGTTTTTGGGGCAGAGAAACTTAAATCTTATAAAATATCGACCAATCCACCAAAGGTCAATATGAATTTATCACATTCAATTGACTTTTTGGAAGGGAGTGTCGATTTATCTTTTGGAGAAGAAAAAGTGGATTTATTTGATGCGATTGCACAGTTACGAAAAAATAATTACATCAAATTAAGTGATGGCACACATGCTTTAATGAATGATGCTTATGTCAAAAAATTGGAGCGTATTTTTAGAAAAAAAGAAAAAGGAAAAGTAGAATTATCCTTTTTTGATTTGCCGCTAGTGGAAGAAATGATTGAAGAAAAAGTAACGAGTAAACAGTTTAAAAAATCTAGGGAAATCTTTGAAGGCTTTAATACGATTGGCAGTAAAAAATATACCTTACCAAAATTAAATGCTACTTTAAGACCTTACCAAAAAGATGGTTTTAAGTGGATTCAATATTTACAAGATAATAATTTAGGGGGCTGTTTGGCAGATGATATGGGTTTGGGTAAAACCTTGCAAACCATCGCTATTTTAGCAAAAGCTTATCCGAAAGAAAAACTGCCTACTTTGATTGTCATGCCTCGAAGTTTGCTCTTTAATTGGCGATCAGAGGTGGAAAAATTTGCACCAACTCTAACGACTTATACTTATTATGGGACGAGTAGAAATATTGTAGAAGCAAGAAAACATCAATTGATCTTCACCACTTATGCCTTAATGCGAAATGATATAGAAACTTTCCAAGAAGAAGATTTCTTTTATGTCATTTTGGATGAATCACAAAATATTAAAAATCTGCAAGCACAAACCACTAAGGCGGCTATGCTATTGAGTGGCAAACATCGCTTGGCTTTAAGTGGGACACCGATTGAGAATAATTTGGGAGAATTATATTCACTCTTCCGATTTTTGAATCCGAGTATGTTTGGGACTGTTCATCAGTTTAGTCAAAACTATCTTGCGCCTATTCAAAAAGATAATGACAAAGCTGCTATTCAACAATTGCGTAAAAAGATATTTCCTTTTATCCTTCGGCGTTTAAAAAAGGATGTTTTAAAAGATTTGCCTGACAAAATCGAGCAAACGCTTTTTATTGAAATGTCTGAAAAACAGCGTAAACTCTATGAAAGTCGGCGTAGTTTTTATAAGACCGCCATTGAAACTTCGATTGCGACCAAAGGCATGGGACAGTCTCGATTCTTTATTTTTCAAGCACTAAATGAACTACGACAAATTGCGTCTACACCAGAAAAGTACAGCGAAGGTAAAATCGTATCGCCCAAGAGAGAATTACTGCAAGAACAATTGATGGATACGGTAGCGAATGGGCATAAAGCCTTAGTTTTTGTCAATTTTTTAGCAACTATCGAATTAATAGCGGATCAATTAGAAGAGATGGGGATTGGTTTTGTGAGTATGACAGGTGCGACAAGAGATCGGCAAGCCTTAGTGACTCGTTTCCAGAATGACCCAAATTGCAAGGTTTTTGTCATGACCCTCAAAACGGGCGGAACAGGCTTAAATCTAACCGCCGCAGATAATATTTTCATTTTTGACCCTTGGTGGAATGTGGCTGCCGAAAATCAAGCGATTGACCGAGCGCATAGAATTGGACAAAAAAATAAAGTTTTGGCCTATAAACTTATTACAGAAGGCAGCATCGAGGAAAAAATCATGAAATTACAACAAATGAAAAAGGAATTATTTGATAATGTAATTTCTGCGGATGGGGCTTCTTTGAAGGCTTTGTCGGAGGAGGATATTGATTTTATTTTAAGTTAAAGGTAAGGTTATGAGATGTAGAGAATCAGGTGAAGTATAAGTATAGTAGTAGCAGATAATTCAAAATTCTTTCATTCAAAACTCAAAATTAAAGGTGTATATAAAGAACCAACATGATTTAGTAGCGGATGCCTTTGAGAAGGGCTATACAATGGCGGACTTAAAGGAAAGTTTCTTTGCACTCACTAGACAGTTTGTGCAAAAGAATATGACGTTGTTGGTTCGGGAAGAAGTGCCTGAAAAGATTATTTTATTTGGTACATTAAGTAACTTAACCAAAAGAGAAATGGTTTTATTTGTTACTATTCCCTATTTAAACAAACAATTATTTACTGCTTTTAAATTCTCTTTGTCCAACGATGTTAAAAAATTATTAAATGAGCTAGTTTTTGAGGAAAAAATGACCCAAGCAGCCATTGAAAAAAAACTAGCTATCAACGTTTATAATACGCAAAGAAGTAGGTATAGTGGTTACGAACAAATCAGTATCAAGGAGGAGTTTAAATTTTTCCGACATGTCAATATCCATCGTTATTCTACGCTAAAAAGACCAGAATATACCTTTTATTTAGAGCCTTCTGTACGACGAATTCTTGCCATTTATTACGATAAACCGACTAATTCTACGATTACCCCCATTAAGAAATTAGCCGACACGCATTACGTTTATGAAAAAGGGCAAGTTGATATAATGTTGGAATTGCCTCGTTTGATGGCTTATACCCAACAGGGAAATATAAAAATCTCTAGTAAAGGAAAACCAGCGGTGAGTACTTTAGGTAAAATGCAACGGAAGCTCAATTTGGCAGAATTTTATCCCAATGAAAAAATTAAGTCAATCGGATTATTACGGACCAATTTATTAGCTGGTTTGATTGCAACTACGGGCGCTGCCACAAGTGCTGCTGATCCTAGTACCTTTATCAAAACTTTAATTCAATCTTATTACGCTAATAAATACCAATCCATCCATCAATTACTGACTTATCTAAAAGGAACGGGACATATTGATGCCTATTATTTAGTGCACATGGAACATCACTTGGTTCATTTATTAGGAGAATTACCAGAAAATGAATGGGTTTCCATCGATAATATTTCAAAATATCTAAAATTTAATTTTAAAGACATTCGACCTATCAAAGAATATATTGCTCGTAATAAATTATATTATGAATATGATGCAGTGGTAAAATATGAACGGTACTCGTATAATGAATCGAAGCATTATATAGATAATAGTCGTTATGACCGAGCTATTACCCTACCTACGCTACAAGGCACTTTATTTTTATTTGCAGCTTTTGGTTTATTAGACTTAGCTTATGATGAAATAGATGCAACCGTAATGGGACAAACTTGTGATTCTCCTTTTGATGGTTTAAAATACATTCGATTAAATAATTTAGGTGCTTATGTAGCTGGAAAGCAAACTAGATATGATGCCCCTGAAGAAGTCAATCATTCTACTATTGAATTATCCAAAGATTCTTTAACTATTATTTCTGATAAAGATGATCCTACCGCTGCCATTATCCTAGAACCTTATACGGAAAAAGTAACGCCTAATCGTTTTAGAACAGATTTTTCTATTTTCTTAAAGGGCATTGCCAACAAAAAAGAATTAGCCGATAAAATAAAATTGTTCAAACAATCTGTCACAGATGACCTTCCTCCTAATTGGGAAACTTTTTTTGAACAACTTAGTCAAAAAATCGACCCTTTAACAAGTGTTTCCACTATGCACGTCTTTCAGATTCCAGCAGATAATCCTGATTTGATAAAATTGATTGCTCGAGATGCTAAATTAAAAAGCATGTGTTTCAAAGCGGAAGGTTATCATATCTTGATACCTAAGAAGAAATTTGCGCAATTTAAGACTCGATTGCGAGAGTTTGGGTATTTGATGAGTCGATAATTTTTTATACCCAACGGATTTCATTCCCAACGAATTTTTTATTGGTTTAATAATTGATAAGATGATGGTAAGTTAGTGGTTTGTCAAGTATAAAATGACAGGTCCAAAATTTTTCGAGGAGACACTTGGAGGTCTTGAAGACACTCCAAGGTCACGGGATAAAAACTTTGGAGTGTCTTTTCGACCTCCAAGCGTTTTGACCACCAATCTGTCATTTCAATTTTGACTGACCACTAGTTAAAATGAGTTGTTGCCTATTTTTTGATGTAAAAAATTTAAAAAAAATTTTATAGAGATTATCGCAAATATTTATTTTTAACTTAAATCGTTGTTAATCAGTTTTTTACAATCACTTTTACAGCAAAATATTTTCTATCATTATTCCACCAAATCAGCTTACTTTCCCCTTAGAATGTGCTAGATAATTTCTTTACCAAAACAAAATTTATACATTTGCAGTTGTTTTCGTAAAACTTTTCCATTTTTTTAACCGTTTAGGACGAGTAGATAAAAATTCCATTTTCAACATTAATAACTAACTTCTACACCTATATATATATAAGGTATAGAAAATACCGATTTAAAAAGTCGATAGTCAAAATAATTAATTATGCCAAAGAACCTTTTAATTGTTGAGTCACCAGCTAAAGCTAAGACAATTGAAAAGTATCTCGGTAAAGACTTCAAGGTCAAGTCCAGTATTGGGCATATTCGGGATTTGCAGAAGAATGACAAAGGGGTAGACATTGAAAACAATTTCAAACCCAGCTATGTTGTTCCGCCAGAAAAAATAAAGGTCGTCAAGGATTTAAGAGCATGGGTAGATAAAGTAGATGAAGTTTGGCTCGCAACGGATGAGGACCGAGAAGGAGAGGCTATTTCTTGGCATTTATGTAAAGAATTAGGCTTGGATGAGCATCAAACCAAAAGAATTGTTTTTAGAGAAATCACCAAAACAGCGATTCAAAAAGCCATTACTACCCCTCGGACAGTTGATATAAACTTGGTGAATGCCCAGCAAGCTAGACGAATTTTAGATCGTTTGGTCGGGTTTGAATTATCGGGCACTTTATGGAAAAAAGTAAAAGGACAACTTTCTGCTGGTAGAGTGCAATCTGTTACCGTAAAATTAGTCGTAGAAAGAGAAAGAGAAATTCAGAATTTCACGACTTCCCCATATTTTAAGATTTCTGCCGTTTTTGATGTAAAAAATGCACAGGGTAGAATGGTGGCGCTTAAAGCAGAATCTGCTGTTAGATATGACACCGAAGCCGAAGCACAAGCCTTTTTAGATAAATGTAACCCTGCTAATTTCACAATTGGTAAGATTGATGTCAAACCAAGAAAAAGAAAGCCAGCAGCGCCCTTTACGACCTCTACACTCCAACAAGAAGCTAGTAGAAAGTTAAATTTTGGCGTAAAACGGACCATGTCTAATGCGCAACGCTTATACGAACAGGGGTTCATTACGTATATGAGAACCGATTCTACAAATTTAAGTGAGCAGGCAATTGGAGAAATTGCAGATATAGTCGAGCAAGATTTTGGCAAAGATTATGTAAAAACTAGACAATACAAAAGCAAAAAAGCAGGTGCTCAAGAAGCACACGAAGCGATTCGACCTACTTATTTCAACCAGCAAGTCGTCACGCAAGATAGGGACCAACAACGGTTATATGATTTAATTAGAAAGCGTACTTTGGCCTCTCAAATGGCAGACGCAGAGATAGAAAAAACAACGGTTAAGATTGACATTTCCACCATGCGAGATGCGCAATTAACTGCTGTTGGAGAGGTGTTAAAATTTGATGGTTTCTTAAAAGTTTATATAGAATCTACGGATGATGAAGAAGATGATGCAGTAGATGGTGTATTGCCTCCATTGCGTTTGGGACAAATGCTTGACTTAAACAAAATGACTGGTTTACAGCGATTTACCCGTGCTCCATCGAGATATACAGAAGCCAGTTTAGTCAAAAAACTAGAAGAATTAGGTATCGGTCGTCCTTCTACTTATGCGCCAACGATTGGCAAAATAATGGAAGAAAAAAGAGGCTATGTAGTTAAAGAAAGTAGAGAAGGGGTAGAACGACAATATACGGTTTTAACCCTTGCTAATAATAAAGTCGAAAAAAAGATTGAAACAGAGATTACTGGTTCTACTTCCAATCGCCTCTACTCCACCGACTTGGGTAAAATCGTAGTTGATTTCTTATCCCTCCATTTCCAAAATATTATGGATTATGGATTTACGGCTGGAATTGAGGAAAAATTTGACCAAATTGCCGAAGGAAATGAAGAATGGACGGCGATGTTAAAAACATTTTATACCCCTTTCCATGAAACGGTCCAAGATACAATAGAAAATGCCGATAGAGCCTCGGGGGAGCGTATTTTAGGAAAAGACCCTGAAACTGGTCGAACGCTATTAGTTAGAATGTCCCGATATGGCGCTTTGGTGCAAATCGGTGCGCCTGATGAGTTGGCGGAAAAGGAAAAGCCTAAATATGCAAATTTGCGACCGGGACAATCGTTAGAAACGATAACATTCGAGGAAGCTATAGATTTATTCCAGTTACCTAAAGATTTAGGAACTTATATGGATAAAGAAGTTACGGTAGCTATTGGTCGATTCGGTCCTTATGTAAAGTTTGGCGATAAATATGTGTCTATTCCTAAAGGAGAAGACCCTATGACTATTACTTTGGTGCGATCACAAGAATTGATTGACGCCAAATTAGAGGAAGAACGACCAATTGGCACCTATCAAGGTATTCCCTACACAAAAGGTGCTGGCCGTTTTGGTCCTTTCTTAAAGTGGGATAAATTTTTTGTCAATATTCCAAAGCGATTTGATCCTGATAATTTGACCACTCAGGAACAACACGACCTAATCGCAGCTAAAATAGAAAAAGAAGCCAATCGGTATGTCAATAATTGGGAGGAAGAAAAAATCTCCGTCCAAAATGGTCGATGGGGACCATTCATCAAATTTGGTAAATTAAATGTTAAATTACCAAAAGGAAAAGATGGTAAAATGACTTCTGAGGAGGCTAAAGAACTAAGTTTAGAAGATGTGAAAGCGATTATTGAAGAAGAATTACCAGGCGCTTTGGAAGCAGCTAAGCCTAAAAAACGAAAGAAAAAGGCGGCGAAGAAGAAGTAGGCGACTAATTTGCAATACCCAATTTTTGTGCAAACACAGTTATTTGAACAGTCTCCTACATAAAGGCTTGAATCAAAATGATTCAAGCCTTTTTTATTTCTAATCACTTAATCGACACATTTATCAAATTGGCTGACAGTTTCAAGACAGAATAATAGTTAATTTTCTATTCAAAATACTTGCCTACTTATATCAGAGCGTTAAGGTGATATTCATTCCCATTTAAATCACTATTGAACCCGTTACTTTTATGACTAAATGCAAACTCACTTTAGCTTTTATTTTGTTACAATTTACTGTCACTTTTGGGCAAAACACAATAGTTTTCCATGTATCAGATGCGAACGGACTTCGCTATAGTAAAATTTGAATGTCAATTTTCTCCCATCGCCAGGATAAAAAGTTATCAGCTTTCTGAACCTTGGCAAATATTTCCAAAATCGACAACCGTCACGGTAAATTACAAAAAAAATTCAGCAAATAAGTGGTATTTAAAATCTGTTAATACAGAACAATTTATAAAACAAAATTCAAGTATAAAGTGGACGATCCCCGAAGACTATATCTTAAAAAGAGCATTAGTTGTTTCAGAAATAGAATTGAAGGAGATACAAGATTTTGATAATTCTAATAAGGATTTATTCAAAGATATGCAATCAGCTAGATTAAGAAATTTTAAATCTATATATAGAGAAGAAGTTTGGCAAGATTATAAAGAAAAGGGGCATTATCCTTATTTGACGAAAAAAGAATTAGCAGATTTAGAAAGGCATCATAAAATGAACCAACAATTTAAAATGAATGCGCAGCGAAATAATTGAGGTGATTTCACCTTTTTATCTACCAATCAGAAAAAGCCTTATTGAAAATATCTTCCACAATTTGGTCCGTAATTGTTTCAATCAAATCATCCTGCACATCTAATAAATTCACATCACTTTCATAATCTTCAAAAAAGCCAAAAGTATTGGTCCAGCTTTTTTTAGGATCATCATCTAAATTATTTTTATACTCTATTTGTATTCGTATGTCTAAGCGGTTAAAAGCAGTAGTTTGCCCTTCTTCGGGTGCAACTGATGTTACATTATATGCTACAATAGCACCGCTAAATTCTACATCTGGCTCATATTCTGTCGGGGTTAACTTTCCTTCTATCCGAACTTTGTCTACTAATTTTTGAGCAAAATCAGTAGCTAAAGTCGCCACTACATTGGGGGAGGTATTATCAAATTCTGCTACGTAGAAGGTTTCCATACCTGGAGGAATACCTGCACTTTTGAAGGAGTAGCAACTATTTAAAGCGTAGGCGGTGATGGCTAATAATAGCCATTTGTAATTTTTCATCTTGAATTGTTCGTAAATAATTGACAAGTAATTTCTATGGTTGCTAGTTGCTGGTTACTGGGTTGTTGTACGACGATCAGTAACCAGCAGCTAAATAGGTATTAATCCCAGAGCAAATTATACCTTATTCTTTTACAAATCGTACAATTGTATCTTCCGGTAAAGCGTGCGTTCAGAAATGCCCAGTTCACTTGCTGCATCTTTCCGTCTATTTTTATGTTTTTTCAAGGCTTTCTGTATCAGTTCTTTTTCATTATCTGCTAAGGATAAATTTTCTTCTACTTCTTCTGCTCGGTCATAAGTATTATTAGGTCGATTAGGGTCAATTAAAATGGGGCGGTCACCTGCGTTAATAATTGGTTGATTATCTGTAGATTCTAAAGTATAATCATTATAATCTCTTCTGATTTCGTTCGGTCGATAAGTATCTATTGGTGTGGTAGAAGCTGGTAATTGTGGTAAATTCGTCATGTCAGGCATTCTCAAATCATTCGTGTTCACTAACTCTACTACCAATCGTTTGAGGTCATTTAAATCCTGTTTCATATCAAAAAGGAGTTTGTATA
>CAZXYA010000177.1:0-15170 GCA_964644655.1 uncultured Saprospiraceae bacterium
AACAAAATAAATCTATCATTTTGGGTACCTTATTTATTACCTGCTCCCTTACAAAAATACATATTTTTAAATTGGCTTATCCTTCGAACTAAAAACACTTCTTTTTTATCTCCAAAAACAAACTCCTAACAAGCTCTAGGTGATACTTATTATCAAAAGGTTGCATTTTAGTCTACTCTCGTAACCATATCCACCCCACTAATTTGTTTTAAGGTTTTAATCACTAAGCCCAATTGCGCAGTATCTTTAACCTGTAAACTAATCTGGCATTCGTAAATTCCTTCATTACTCGCAATCTGGAAGGAACGAATATTCAAGCCCAAATCAGAAGAAATAGTATGGGTTATCGCTTCTATTACGCCAATTCCAGTATCCACACCCGTTATCACCAAGTTAGCCGCAAAATTGGTAGAACTAACGCTTTCCCAATCTGCTCTTAAAATTCGATAACCATATTTAGCAGCTAAATTCGTTGCATTAGGACAATTAGAACGGTGAATTTTTAAGCCGTTATTACTCAGATAAGCAAATACGGCATCCCCTGGAACGGGATGGCAACAAGTGGCAAAAGAATACTCTAAATTATCTGCAGATTCACCATTAATGTATAAGCCAGACCTTGGAATAGTGGGATCCATAGGTTTAATGGCGGCTATAGGTTTCCTCGGAAGTTTTTCTTCTTTAACTACTATCAAGGATAATTTCCCTCCTTCAACCGTAAAGTTTTTCAGTAGCTCCGTTGCATTTAATTTCTCTTTAGAAATATCAAAATACAAATCAACATGGGATTTATATTTCAAAAACTTAGCAAATAATTCAATATTTGCTTCTACAAAATCTGCTTTTATATTTTTGAATTTTCGTTCTAAAGTTTCTCTACCTATTTGCCCTTCTTTCTTCCGTTCTTCTTTCATTGCCGAACGGATTTTATTACGCGCCTTCCCCGTAGCTACCATTTTCAACCAACTCTCTGATGGTTTTTGGCTTTTATTGGTGGTAATATGTACTTGGTCTCCATTCTGCAATACATGCCCCATTGGCACCAACTTATTATTGACCTTAATTGCCGTTGCATGATACCCTATATCTGAATGAATACTAAAAGCAAAGTCTAATGCAGTGCCTCCTTTTGGTAATACCCTCATATCCCCCTTAGGCGTGTAGACATAAACCTCTTCATTGAATAAATTGGTTTTGAAATCATTCAAAAAATCAATGGCATCCATCGAAGAATTATCCAAGATTTCTCGGACATTATTTAACCAAGCATCGTAAACATTTGGGGATTTCGATATCTTTTTATATTTCCAATGTGCTGCAAATCCACGCTCTGCAATATCATCCATGCGCTCACTCCGAATCTGTACTTCTACAAATCGACCTTTCGGACCAACTACCGTGGTATGCAAAGATTCATAACCATTAGCCTTTGGCACCGTCACCCAATCTTTTAATCTTTCTGGAATGGGTAAATAAACATCCGTAATAATGGAATATACCTGCCAACAAATGGATTTCTCTTTACTAGGTGGCACATCTACAATAATCCGAACCGCAAATAAATCGTAAATTTCTTCAAAAGGGACTTTTTTTGTTTTTAATTTATTCCAAATCGAATAGATAGACTTTGGTCGCCCCGTAGTTCGATAAGGAATCATATTCTCTATTAATTCTTTTTCCAGCGGTTCAATAAATTCTTTGATGTACCGATTTCGTTCTTTTTTAGTGGCCTGTAGCTTTTGAGAAATATCTGCGTACACATCTCGATTGGTAATTTTCATCGAGAGGTCTTCAAATTCCGTCTTCATTTTATACAAACCCAAGCGATGTGCTAAAGGGCTATAAATAAAACTAGTCTCCGCCGCTATTTTCACTTGTTTATGGGGAGGCATAGCACCCAAGGTACGCATATTATGCAAACGGTCTGCCATTTTTATTAAGACCACTCTCACATCAACGGTTAAAGTCGATAATACCTTTTTGAAATTCTCTGCTTGTGGACTTTCTACATCTGCACTATCTTCACTCTTAAAATCCAATTTCGTCAAGCCATTTACAATCAGAGCCACTCGTTCTCCAAACTGTTCTTTAAGTTCATTCAGAGAAACAGGCGTATCTTCTACCACATCGTGTAGCAAAGCACAGATGATAGCAGTTGCCCCTAAGCCAATTTCCGCCGCACAAATCCGTGCTACTTCAATCGGATGTAAAACATAAGGTTCGCCAGATTTTCGACGCTGCGTTTTATGTGCCTCTACGGCTAATTCATAAGCTGTTCGAATATTTACCTTATCAGTTTTATCCGTTTTTGCTTTGATGGACCGCAGCAGTTTGCGATAAGCTCTCGTAATGAGTCTTTTATCCATTTCTTCTCTAGTCTCTTTTATCAATAGTTCGCTCATTACTCTTAGTTATTTATTGACAAATAATCAGTTGCCAATTCATTATTAAAAAGTAGTTACTGGTTTTCTAACAACAAATGTGTTTGAATTTCGGTTATCAATTTAATTATCCACTCTAAAAATAAGATTTGTGTTACTACAAAACTATAAAAAAAATGCGCTCGCTGCCTGACTATTCCCATAATTTTGAAATTTTAGAATAACGTTGTTTTTTTAGTAAAAATCCTTACATGTTTTTAAAAAAGGTTCTATCTTTGCACTCGCTTTGAAAAAAGTGGTATATTTAAACATTTTTTAAAAAGAATGCTTAAATATGGAGTAAGTTAGAATCATTTATAGATTTTAGCAATTATTAATGCGGGTGTGGTGAAATTGGTAGACACGCTAGACTTAGGATCTAGTGCTTCACGGCTTGGGGGTTCGAGTCCCTCCACCCGCACCATACAAAATAAATCTGACTCTCGGGTCAGATTTTTTTTTTCGATTTTGTAGAAAAAGGTTATTAGAAAATCTTAGTAACAACAAATGTTTCCAAGTTGATTGCTCCTTCTTAATAACTAATCAACTAATCATTAGGGTTTATTCAATATGGTACATCTATCTACCAGCAAGCTCAAATCGAATAAACGCTATTCAATATCATTACCATGCCAACCATTGTCAGAGAAGATCATGACAATATGAATGCAACCATTACATTAAGCATTCCTGTCTCCGATTACCAACCAACCTTTAAAGCAAAGCTTAACGAATATAAAAAGACGGCGCACATGAAAGGATTTAGAAAAGGTAAAACCCCTTTTTCTGTAATTCGAAAAATGTATGGCAAAGGTACATTGGTTGACCTCATTAATAAAATGGTTGGAGAAGAATTGGATAAATACATCAAGGCAGAAGAGCTTGATTTGTTAGGGCATCCAATCCCTGCTGAGGATCAAATAAGCTACGAATTCGACACTAAGGACTTAGAAGATTTTAATTTTAAGTTTGATATAGGTATTGCTCCCGCATTTGAAGTAACAGGTCTAGATGGTACTACATTTGATTATCACGATGCCACTATTCCTGATTCGATGGTGGAAGAAGATTTGGCAAATGCACAAAAGCAACTAGGTACCCAAGGTCCTGTTGAAGATGAAGTTCAAGCTGAAGATGTGATTAAGATTCAAGCAGATGAATTAGCAGATGGCGGTATTAAGGAAAATGGATTTGCCAATGAATTTTCGGTAAGTTATAACCTAATGACCGAAGCAGGGAAAGCAGCATTTGCAGGTAAGAAAAAAGGAGACTTAGTCCAGTTTGATATTTTCAATTTAGAAGAAGGCAAAGACGAGGATTTTGTTAGAAAATATTTTTTGGACATCAATGAAGATGCAGAGGACCATCCAGAAATTGGCAAGATGTTCCAAGGATTGATTACGGAGGTAACGAGAGTCGTCCCGTCAGAATTGAACCAAGAATTTTTCGATAAATATATTGGGGAAGGAAAAGTCAGTTCACAAGAAGAATTGATGGAAGAATTGAAAGGACGGACTAAAATGTATTACGACCGACAAGCAGATTCCTTTTTGTTTAGAGACATCAAAGAGCATTTAGAAGCAGAAAATAAATTAGCATTCCCAGAAGCATTCTTGAAGCGATGGATGCTTGCAAGTGGTAATTTGCCAAAAGATAAAACAGCAGACGAAGAAATTGGCAATTTAACGGAAGGCTTAACCTGGACCTTAATCAGAGGTAAATTAGCCAAGCGATTTGAAATCACCGTAAACGAAGCAGAAATCAAGCAAAGGCTAAGAATGCAATTAGTACAGATGTTTGGCGGGCAAGATTTTGGGGCAATGTTAGATGATTACGTCAACAAAATGTACGAGGAAGAGCAACAATACCATAATGCCTATACGCAGGTTTTATCTGATAAATTGTTTAACTCGATGAAAGAAGTAGTCACTTTAAACAAAACAGCTATTACCACAGAAGCATTAGAAAAACTAATTGAAGAAGAACGTGTCAAGCACCAACCACCTGCACCAGAACCAGTAGCAGAAGAAGTTATTGAAGATACCGCAGAAGAAGGCATTGAAGAAGCAGAAATTGTAGAAGAGTAGGATTATCAGTTGTCAGTTGTCCTATTAGTCTAACTGACAATGGATAATCAAAATCAAATAAATTTCCAACCTGATTGAAACTAAACTGACTTTATTTGTTATAAATAAATGTACATTTAATTTTAATTAGTTTTCGAGGAGTTGTCGGATAGGTTCTCAAATATAAATTAAGGCTATCAAGATTATATTTCGAGACAATCAAAATAAATTGAACCTCATTTAGAGGTAGTAATTTTCAGTTTTGATAACGAAAAGTCTAGATTTTTCGACTTATTAAACATTCCTCCAAATCTCAAACCAATAGACTATATAATATGGATTTTCAGAAAGAATTCAGAAAGTTTGCCGTTAAAGACCAAGGAGTTGGTGGTATTCACGTTGATAAATATGCAGAAATTAGCGCACAAGCTTTTCAAAACAGTTTGACGCCTTATATCATTGAAGAGCGAAGAATGAATGCAACGGTATTAGATGTATTCTCTCGTTTAATGATGGATAGAATTTTGTTTCTAGGCACAGATGTTAATTTCCAAGTAGCCAATATTCTAACTGCGCAGTTATTATTTTTGGAATCAGTTGATCCCAAAAGAGATGTACAGTTATTCATCAATAGCCCAGGTGGTTCTGTCATAGATGGAATGGGAATTTATGATGTGATGCAATACATCAGCCCAGATGTGGCAACTATATGTACAGGTTTAGCCGCCTCTATGGGCGCTGTATTATTATCTGCTGGTGCGGCAGGAAAGCGATCTGCCCTACCACATGCTAGAGTGATGATTCACCAATTATCTGGTGGCATGCGAGGTACGTTTAGTGATATGGAAATCAACTATAACTTATCGAAGCAATTAAGACATGAGTTATATACAATTTTAGCCACGCATTGTGGAAAAACCTTTGAAGAAATCGAAAAAGGGTCAGATCGGGATAATTGGATGAAAGCGCCAATCGCTAAAGAATTTGGATTGATTGATGAAGTATTGACAAGAGAAAAAGCAAGCTAAATTTGAGGTTACGAGGCTAAAAGGTAATGAGTTAATAAATCTTATAAACTCATTACCTCATAAACTTATCAACTTCTAAATCCAAAACAATATGCGTAGAGGCAAACAAAATTTTAGGTGTTCTTTTTGCGGCAGGGATAAATCTGAAGCCCTTATTTTAATTGCGGGAATTGATGGACATATTTGTGAAGTTTGTGTAGAACAAGCAGAAGAAATTATCCAAGAAGAATTATACGGCAACAAAAAAGGAGACAAGAATTCAGTAGGAGGGGCAAAAGGAGAGGCAGGAAAAGTAGCCTGGGAAGGAACAGATTTACCTAGTAAATTAACGCCAAGAGATATAAAAGGTCACCTTGATAAATATGTTATTGGTCAAGATGATGCCAAAAAATTCCTATCTGTTGCCGTTTATAATCACTATAAACGATTGAAGCAACCTGCCGACGATGAAGTAGAAATTGAAAAATCTAATATTCTATTGGTTGGTCGAACAGGTACAGGAAAAACACTATTGGCAAAGACTATTGCCAAAATGTTGAAAGTACCTTTTGCTATTGTAGATGCAACGGTATTTACCGAAGCGGGATATGTAGGTGAAGATGTGGAGAGTATGCTAAGTCGTTTATTACAAGCCTGTGATTATAATGTATCCGCAGCAGAAAGAGGCATTGTCTACATTGATGAAATTGATAAGATTTCTAGAAAATCGGATAATCCATCTATTACTAGAGATGTATCAGGGGAAGGCGTGCAGCAAGCGATGCTAAAGATGTTGGAAGGTACAGAAGTCAATGTACCACCACAGGGCGGTAGAAAGCACCCTGAGCAAAAGCTAGTCAAAGTCAACACTAATAATATTTTATTTATTTGCGGTGGTGCATTTGACGGCATTGAAAAAATCATTGCTCGGCGTATGAATACTCAAGTGATTGGTTTTAATGCCGATGAAAAAGAATTAGTAGACCGAGAAAATTTATTACAATATATTTCTCATGTCGATTTAAAGACTTTTGGTTTAATTCCTGAATTAATTGGTCGTTTACCTGTTTTGACTTACTTAAAACCTTTAGATTTAAAAGCTTTAAAAGCCATTCTAACGGAGCCTAAAAACTCTTTAGTAAAACAATATTCTAGATTATTTGAACTAGAAAATATAGAATTGTCTTTTACGGATGAAGCGTTAACATTTATTGCAGAAACTGCCTTAGATTATAAATTAGGAGCGAGAGGCTTACGATCTATTTGCGAAGCCATTATGACGGATGCGATGTACGAATTGCCTTCTCAGAAAGAGGTACAATCTTTTGTGATAGATCGTATTTATGCGGAATCTAAATTACGGAAGTCTAAGTTGGCGCAGTTGAAGGCGGCGTAAAAGAGTAGTCAGAGGTCAGATCAAAATTCTACTTATTCATAGGTGGAATTTTCTTTTAGAAGTCAAAATACAAAACAGGCGTTACAATTAATTTTGTAACGCCTGTTTTGCATTATTAACCGCAAAAAGATAGCAATTTGAAAATGATAGATTGAGGTACAGCGTACCGACCACCTTTGTAAAAAAGTGTAAAATGTGGTCGGTGCCCTGCACCTTAGGGCTTATTTCCAGTACTAAACCTGTCCCGACCCTTCGGATTGGCGTCAAGTTAGGTTTATTTTAATGTTTAAAATAATGACTAGTAGCTAATTACAAATTTAAACTTGGTTCTTTACAGAGTTAATCTGCTTAAAATTATTTTAAATTAGAGTATTGAAAAAATTAATTCTGACTAGAATTTTTTTTGCAATGATTCATGAAAAATATTTTTTAGCACTCTAAATGGATAATAAACAACTGATTGTCAAAAATATAAGTATTTTTAAAAACCTAACTTGACGCTAATCCGACCCTTCGGGATGATACAAATATAGGCGGTGCGCTGCACCTTGCTATCTTTTTGCGGTCAATATTTTATTTGAAAATTCCCAGAGAAGCACCGATTAACGGCACTTCCTAGGTAGAGAGAATCCGGCTCTTAAAGCCTCGTGTTTAGAAATAAAAATGAATTACAAAAAGGCATGCAAATCATCTTTCTAAAAACTCAAAGGCTAAGTTATAAAAACTTAATTATAAATAAATAATTCTGCCTAGATTTATTAAAAAAAGGTATTCATTCGGCAAATTAATTAGGACAAACAACAATAATTATGTTGTAATAATACCGTGTAACAAAAGTTTCTTTTAATACGCCTCGCAACAAACCCATCCATTTCAAGGTTCATTCACTTGTCTATTAGACCTTCATCCTTCGGAATCGTTCACTCATGGCGGCTTGCCCTTAATATCCTTTTTAGGAGCAACATATTGTTATTTAATCATCATTATCGATTTAAGCGAGCAGATTTTATTTGTTCGGCAATACGGTTATATAAACTTTTCCGTTCAATGATGACTTCACCAATGCCATGCATTAAAGCTTGTGGCTCTATCGTATCTCCATAAGTCGTAATCAAATCAGGAGGAAAATTAACTTGTACATTATAATGATCCTCAAAAGGAAGGGCTGAAATAGCATTAATTTTTCCTTTTAAGACGCCATATTCCATAAAAGGATAATTGCTCAATTTGACATATACATCCTGTGTATCTCTTACTTTTCCTGCTCCTTGTATCGGCAATTGCAATAGGGCAAAGTAAGGGCTATCTTCCTTGGGAATAAGGCTAAATATTTTTTCTCCTTGCCGAGCAAAACGATAATCATTAAAATGTTCTTTAAAAATACAATGCCCCGCTACATTTGCCTTCAGTAAGTATTTCAATTCCCAAGCACTTAGCCCAGTTTCGAGTAATCGAAGTGCCTGTTTAATCTCATTAATCAAGTTCAGGCGATCGAAATCAAATTGACTAGCCAATTCTAATTTTTCCCGTTCAAGGGTTTCAATATTTAAGTCCAGCGCATTAGCCTCTGTAATAGTTTCCAACTTAGCCAAATCTTGAACGATTGTCTTCCTTTTAGCAATCTGATAATCTTGATTCGAAGTAGCCCCTGCTTCTAATAGCTCCTTTTGAGTTTGAATAAGTGCCTCTTCATATACTTGATCTTCTGCTAATTTTTCTGACTTTTGATTCATTAAGTCTTTGCGCACTACATATTGAGCAATCTGCTTTTCTCTAGAGACAATTAAAGCTTGATGTCGATCTGTTGCTATAAAATTTTGATAGGCTTCAAAGGTGGTATGTACTCGAACCAAAGCTGGTTTTAATTCGCCTATTTCTGCATCTTGCAATAAGCACAAATCCTTCGCCATTGCAATTGGTGTATTACTGTTGAGCGCCAACTTATTTTTCAATAATTGCATGTCTTCATAAGTTGCCGTATTCCGAATGACGGCTAAAGGGGCATCTTTCTCCACCAACGCATTATTTGTCACCAATAACTTTAATTCCCCAGTCGATCGTGCATAAATATCGACAGGCGTTACTTCTGTCGTAATCGTTAAAGGCGCACTAATCGTATCTTTATATTCTAATAACCAAGCGATAAATGGTAATAAAGCCAAGACAAAAAAGATAGCTATAAAGCTGCCTATCACTAAGCCTCTTGGTAGTTTTTCTGTAATTTTCATGATTTTTTTTGGTTTAAGGGAGTAGGAAAAATATAACCTACCAGTTCTGCGGCTTTATTTTGATCTTCTTCATCGTTGCTAAAATACCTGCCTGCCGGCAGGCTCATTATGCCCTGCATAACTCCGTTTTTAGCGCCTCGAATAAGAACAAACTAAAATCACATTTATTGGTGTCTTATTTATTTCCTACTCCCTAATCTAAGCCCATCCATTGTTGGTAATAAGCTCCTTCTAATTTGATTAGCTCTTCAAAATTTCCTTGTTCCACAATAGCTCCTTCATCAATCATCACAATTTTATCAACATGCTCAAAGAGTTTTAATTTATGAGTAGCCGTAATAATGGTCCGACCAGCAAAATGTTGTTCTATATTTTGAATGACTTTTTTTGCGGTAATATTATCTAAAGCACTTGTAGGTTCATCCATGATTAGGTAATTTGCATTTTTGTAAATAGCCCTTGCTAATAAAATGCGTTGTACCTGTCCTTTACTAAATTGTTTACCTCCTCGACCCACTAGTGTATTAACGCCTTCTTTTAGTCCTCCCATAATTTGATCTAAACAACTAAGTTGAATCGCCTCATTCATTCTATCAAAATCTATCGTAGAAGTATCTTCCGTCAAAGTAATATTATAGCTCAAGGTGTTGCTAAAAATAAAACCATCTTGAGAAACAAAACTACAGTTCTCTCTCCAAGTCTTGTAATTAATATGTTGAATCCGATGTTCTCCTACTTTCACTTCTCCCTCTCCTGCTTCTAATAATTTCAATATCATTTTGATAATCGTCGATTTTCCACTTCCGCTTTTACCGACTAAAGCAATTTTATGCCCATAAGGTGCTTCAAAAGTAATATCTTTAATGGTTGGTACCTCTTTATAAGTGAATTTCACTTTATTAAAAGCAATATCTTGTTGGTACTTAGTGGTTGGATAGAATTCATCTGGTTCGTACTCTTTTTGAGATTTCAAAAAAACTTCCTCTAATCGCCCCAAACTTAATTTTGCATCTTGCCAATCTTGGACAAACTGCATGATGTCTGTGGTTGGTTTAGATAATTGACCCAGAATATATTGAATAGCCAACATCGCACCAAGGGTCATCGTTCCGTCGATAACAGCAGTTGCCGCAAAAAATAGAATAAAAATATCTCGCAACTGTCCGATAATAAAATTAAAGCCTTGATAGATTTGGTAAATACGTAAAATTCTTAACCTATTTTGTGCAAATTGGTCTTGTACCTCATGCCACTCCCCTACTTTATATCGCTCTAGGTTATTGACTTTTATGTCTACTAATCCTTCTAAGACCTCCATTAATTGGCTACGCATTTCAGAACCGACTCTAAAACGCTCATTATCAATTTTTTCTCTATATCTTAAAAAGAAAAGGTCCCAAAATATAACTAGAAAAAAAGAAATAATAAAGATTAGCCCAATCCTCCAATTAAAGATAAACATGACAATACCAAAAACCAATATCTTAAAAATAGCACTTACAAAATTGACAGAACTCCCTGTCATAAAAGTTTCTATTCTCAGATTATCATTAATATGCTGTATAAGATCGCCTTGTTTTTTATTGCTAAAGAATAGGTATTGTTTAAAAAGAAGGTTGTGCAAATAAGCATTGACTAGTTTAATGTTTATCCGAATACCGATATGGCGCAGCAGCCAAAGTCGCAAAAAATCAGAGGTTAAAATACCTACGAAGAGCGCCAATTGTCCCACCAATAATAAATAGATAAAATCTATATCTTGATGATTAATACCTTGATCGACTAAAGCTTGTGTTAAGAAAGGAAAGATTAATTCAAAAAGTACCCAAAGTAGCTGTAACGCCAGTACTTGAAGAATGGCAGTTTTATATTTAAAAAGTTGTTGGTATAACCCACTAAAAGAAGATATATTATTGGTTGATTGGCTCATTTAGCTAAACGTGTTTCCGCAAAAGTAAGAAAAGTATTTACAAAATTAATGAAGTAGTTGACATTTTTTTTATTTTGAAATAAAAAATCTAAAACCTAAAAATCAAAATTTAAAAATACCTCATTGAATATACTCAACTGATAATCAATAAAATAGGTAAAATATAGCTCTGGAAATAAATAATGCACATCTAGTTGCTGGTTACTAATTACTAGTTACTTGTTGCCATAGAACAACCGGTAACTAGTAATCAGCATTTCAAACCTCTTCAATAATAGATTCTCCTCGTCCCTCCATACCATTGGTCCATTCCCAAGATTCGTATAATCTTATTTTTCCATTCGGCAATCGTTCAGGAGTAGAAGTGCAAATACCCGCTCTAAATTCGTTCTCCATATTCCAATGTTGATAGCTCATTTGGATAGTACCATCTGATTCGACTCTTCCCAAAATATTGCCTTCTCTAATATTTCCCCCTTCGTAGCGAGCACTAATAACAGCACCTTTTTGTTCGTAATAAAAGGTGGTTTCATTAGATACTTCCCCACTTTGAGAATTATGGATGCTACGAAAGGCTTTACCATGATAACTAGGTATATTCTCCATTTATGTGTTCGTGTGTGTAGATAAAATAAAAATAACAGTTCAATATTAGTACCAATCGGTCTTCGCGAGCCTATTATGTTAATTATTTTACCTGTGCTTTGGTTAAAACAAAAGAAATCCCATAATTGCAATGCAAATTATGGGATTAATTCCGGCTACTATTGTAGCAATTTGAAAAGTTGGGTTTGTGTAAGTACCTCAAAGGTAAAAAATCTACGGCAAGTCACAAAATAAAAGTAATTAATAAAAAGGGTTTTCTCATATCATTAAGTAATTATTTATATAATACTGTAAATCAATTAATAATGAATTATTGATTAGCAATATAGATAATCTATTTTTTTTAAATTATAAAAACGAAAGGCAAATTTGTATAGTTACTTAAAACTATGTACTTTTAGCCAAGTTGTACGCTAAACAACAATATTACTATGAGAAAAGCATTGATATTAGGATTGGGTCTCCTCTCCTCCTTATTGTTTATTATTCCAACACGATATATTTACGTGTGCAAAATTATGAATAATTGTGCACCCACTAACACTATTCCAATTGATTGGTCTACCACCTTACGATTAATGGATGGTGATTCGATGTTGTTAAAAGGGTTTGATCATTTTTCTTTTAACGATGGTAATATCTCTCCTGATTTAACTCTAAACAATCAAGATTTTTTAGATAAAATAGCAGACTATCTCCAAGCTACTCCAAACAAACATTTAACCATTACAGGTCTATATAGAAATTCCGAAGCAAGTCAAAGTTCTGGTATTTTTGAAAATTTAGGTATTGCTAGGGCAAATGTTATTAGAGATTTCTTGGTACAAAGAGGGATAGATGTCCAACGAATTTCTTTAGATCATGCGGCTATAGTTGGCGAAGATTTAAAGATGCCTTTAAGATTCGATTTATTTGAACCTAAACCTGAAGGATTTGAAGAGGCAGGTGATTTAGTTAAAACTCAATTTCGCTTTGACAACATGACTTTTTCAGATGCTAATTTTGAATTTAATTCTGATGTGTTTAAGCCAGGTCGTGCATTTAATACCTGGGCTGATTCTGTCTTGGTTTATTTTGAGGGCAACCCCGACAAATCATTGACCATTATTGGTCATACCGACAACTTAGGTTCCCTTAAGTATAATCAGGATTTAGGCTTACGAAGAGCACAATCAGCAAAAACTTTTTTTGAAAACGAGGGGTTCGTATCAACTATTAGTACCGCTACAAAAGGGGAAAAAGCACCAATTGCAACTAATAAAACAGAAACTGGCAGGCAAAAAAATCGTAGAGTCAATTTTATTATTCAATGATATTGGTTGCTGGATACTGGATACTGGATAGATTTTGGAGGTGCTTATGTTTATATGCAATTTTGATTATCAATATTTTGAATCAATACAAAACAGGTTTGCTGGAATATGAAGGGTTTTCTTATTTTTGGAGGATCAAACTCCGTTTGCGAACCGTTTACGGATGGGAAAGCAATCCAAAGAAATTAAAAGGGTTTTTTAAAGGATGAGTAAAAGTTGAGCAATAATCATAAAAAATAAAACTACACACATTACAATATACAACTATGGATTATTCTATTAAAACGAACTTGTCAGAATTAATAACCGCAGCCTGGTATTCAGAAGATAGTTGGACTATATTAGGTGCATTTGCAGCTATTGCCATTATCAGCTGGTTAATGTCTTATTTATGGAATAGATCTAAAACCAATGCCTTAAAAGAATCACTAGCAAAAAGCGAACAGGAAAAAATACATTTTAAAGGACAATGGGAAAAACTGCAAGATAACTATGCTTTGCAAGAAGCAGATTTAAAAAAATCAAACCTAGAATTAGCTAATAAGTCCGCTAGTTTAGAAGCGGCAAGTGCTGAAAAACGGACTTTAAATTCTAGGCTTAATGCTACTTTAGTAGATTTAGATCAATCAAAAGAAGAGTTACAAGGAGCATCTGGCAGATTAGAAGATTTAAACGATCAAATATTAGGGCTTCGGACTAAAAACGCTCAATTAAATGCTTCCATAGAAGAAAATGCGACCGTTGCAGGTCAATATGCTATTGCACAAGATACAACCAAATATGAAAAAGAAGTGGCAGACTTAGCATCCGAAAATACGTTATTGAAAAATAGTATTACGGAATTAAAAGCTAATATGGGTACAGAAGGTACTGCGGGAGCTACTTTGCGCATCAGTACACTAGAGCAAGAAAAGGAAGATATGACGATGACCATTAGTAAATTAATGGAAGAAAATAGCCAATTAAAAGAAAAAGCAATAATTGGAGCTACATCTGAAACTAATCAATCTGTAATTGCAGATGAAAAAGAAACCTATCTAGCAGAAATAGCCCAGTTAGAAGGCGGAAATGAAATCCTTAATAATACCATCAATAATTTGGTGGAAGAAAATGAGCAACTAAAAGAGCAAGTAGAATCATTGCCTCAATACGAAGCAGGCAATGAAGCATTGAATAATAGTATGCAAACCCTCCTTACAGAAAACGAAGATTTAAGCCAAAGTGCTGATGCAATCATTCAATATGAAGCGGGTAATGCAGTCTTAAATGCAACAATTACTGAATTAATAGAAAAAAATGAGGCATTAGAAGCACAATTAGCCAATCAAACCAATAATCAGATAGAATGGTCGGTAGACGATAATGAGATAGTAGTAATGGATACGGAAGACGCTGAGGAAATGGATGTAGAAGACGCTAAAGTTAAATTTAGGGCAGCGATTGGAGAGCAAATACCACAGGCTACCTCAGAAGAACGGGATGATTTAAAACAAATTAATGGTATCGGTCCCTTTATTGAAGAAAAGTTAAACGACCTAGGCATCTATACGTTCGAACAGGTCAGCCAATTAGACGAAGACTTAATTGAAACACTAACGAATGCCATAGAGTTTTTCCCAGGAAGAATTGAAAGGGATGATTGGGTAGGTCAAGCAGATCGGTTGTTTTATACAAAAGGTAGCACTCCACAAGAGATGAAAGATACGGTTACCAAAATCACTACTAGAAGATATGCAACTGCTACCGAAAAAATTGAGGTAAACGCTATCGCTCCGATTAGTCGAACCCTAAGTTCTAAAGAAAGTGTTACGCCTGATAATTTGAAAAAAATAGAAGGCATTGGACCTAAAATTTCGGAGATTTTAAATAATGCGGGTATCTACACTTTTACGAATCTCTCGCAAACACCAGTAGATAGACTTAAAGTTATTTTAGCGGAGGCGGGTAATCGTTACAAATTACATAATCCTCAAACTTGGCCCCAACAAGCAGCCTTGGCAGCAACAGGTGCATGGGATGATTTAAAAAGTTTACAAGATCGATTGGATGGAGGCAGAGATGTAGCGAAGGGGTAAGGAACTTCAACCTCAACTTCAATTTTAACCTCAAAACCTCCAAGTTAAGTAGTTGGGGATAAAGTGTTCCTCTAAAATCAGAAATCATACATCTTACCTGCCTACCGGCAGGCAGGCATCATAAATCTG
>CAZXYA010000178.1:0-15136 GCA_964644655.1 uncultured Saprospiraceae bacterium
TTGGTGCAAAAGATTATCGGCGAAATGATGAAGTTATTATTTACTTGTTACTAAGCTACAGAGAAAAAAATTAATTATATGAAGATGCTTAAGCTAGGAATATCTCTATTATTGTTTGTGTTGCTACAGACAAATGATCTAATGGCACAAGAAGGAAAGAGATATACAGAGGAAGAAGTAAATATTCAAAAATTATTTATAGAAGCAAATAGAGAAAAATTGCTGCGTAAATATGAAAATGCAGCTTATTTATTTGAAGAAGTTACCAAAAAAGACCGAAATAATCCTGCGCCATATTATGAATTAGCGAAGGTGTATGATATTATGGACGAAAGTGAAAAAGCCTTAAAAAATATTAAAACGGCGATTAAGTTAGATGAAAATAACACTTGGTATAAAATATTTTTGGCACAACTGCATGAAAAAAATAATTTAGATATTGAAGCCGCAAAGGTATATCAACAGTTAGTTCAGAAAGAGCCAAAAAACGATTATTATTATTACCAATGGGCCTATTTCTTAGTGAAATCTGGGCAGGTAGAAAAAGCCATTATTGTGTTTGATAATTTGGAAGGCATAACGGGTGTAAATTCAGACATTACAGAAAGAAAACATAAGATTTATCACCAAATGGGGAAACGCAAGGAAGCAGCTAAGGAATTGGCAAAATTAGCAGATGCTTTTCCTGATAATTTGGTGTACAAACATAAGTTAGCGAGATATTTTGAACAAATCGAATCTAGAAAAAATGCGAAAGTTATTTATGAAGAAATTCTTAGGTTGAATCCAGAAGATGCTAGAGCAAGCATCGCCTTAGCTTCGTATAATGCAGGAAACCAACAAAATGACTTAGGTTATTTAGGGACTTTGGGGGAGTTGATTAGAAAAGAAAATGTGCTAATTGATGTTAAAATTGCCAAGCTAGTACCTTATGTAAGTTCGGTAGCTAATGAAAAAGACCCAGCGACTAAACAAGCCATTCTAGATTTAGGAAAATTATTAACAGAAACCCATGCTACCGCAGCTAAAGCGTATTCTATTTACGGGGATATGTTATACCAAGTCAATGATTTAGAAGGTGCATTGACCCAATACAAAAAGACGCTGAAAGAAGATGACACCGTATATCCTGTGTGGAAAAACGCTATGGAAATCCACTATTTATTGGGTAAATACAAGGAATTAGCTGATTTTTCAGAAGAAGCAATGGATTTATTTCCCAACCAAGGTGCTTCCTATTACTATTATGGTTTGGCAAGTAGTCAACAATCAGATCATGATGAGGCACTTAATGCCTACCAGTTGGCATTGATGATGTCAGGCAAAGATCCATATCTTGCGGGGGATATTTATGCGGCGATGTCCAACACTTATAGTCAACAAAAAAAATTAGATAAAGCCAAAAGCGCAGTAGTAGATGGCTTGAAAATAAATCCAAAATCTCCCGCATTACTAGAGCAATATGGGGATGTATTATTTCAAAATGGGGAAGAGGAGGCAGCCATAAAACAATGGAAAAAAGCCTTGGGAATTACCAAAAAATCCGCATCTTTGGAGCGAAAAATAGCGAATCGGTCATTATAGGGTTACTAGTTGCTGGTTTGTTCATCCGCAGCCAGTAACCAGCAGCCAGCAACCAGCAACAAAACCTAGACAATTTTGCAAAAAACATTCATTCTTACCTCCTTACTTTTTAGTTTATTCTTATTGGCTTCTTGTAGTGCTAATCGTCAATTGCAGCAGGCAGATGGGACAACAACTGTCAAACTCAAAAAACGCTCTGCCAAATACTTACAGAAACAACTCAAAGCGCAAGAATTAGCCGTGGACTGGTTGAGTGCAAGAGCTAGAATTACTTTTAAAGATCCGACCCAAGTCCGAAAATTTAATGCAGATATTCGAATGCGAAAAGATAGTGTGATTTGGATGCGGATTAAAAAATTAAAAGTAGAAGCTTTTAGAATATTAATTACAACGGATTCGATATATGTGATTGATCGCCTCAAAAAAGAATATTACGTCGAAGACTTAAAGCTAGTCGAAGAGAAATTTAACTTTCCAGGGCAATTTCAAGCCTTACAAACCACCATTTTAGGGAATCCTTATTTTTTTGAGCAACAGAAATTATCGGCGAGTGTAGCCAATCAGCAATATCAACTTACAGGAGATAGTGGCGTTCGGACAAAAAGCGATTATTTTCTAAATGGACAAACTTACACATTAGAAGAAATGGCTTTCTTTGATGTCGAGCGAAACCGAAAATTAAATATTCTTTTAGAAGCATATACACCCGTTTTAGAAGGTGCTTTTCAATTTGCTCATAACCGACAATTTGAAGTGGAAAGTGAAGAAACGGGCGATGTGACTATTAAAATGAAGTTTTCTAAAGTAGAATTAAATGTACCAAAGTCGATTAAGTTTTCTATTTCTAGTCGATATAAATTGGTAGATAAGGAATGAATTAAAAGTAACAAAAGTTTATTGATATTTCGCCTCGCCGGCTTCGCCGCCTCGCAAAATATAAAGAAATTAATATTACACTATAATATGTTAGCCGATTTTAGATTTTCAATTAATAAATCATGCAATACGAAGGGAGAAATAAAAGGTGTTTTAGATTAATCATAGGTTTATTGTTTGGTGTAATTCCCTTTCTTATTACTGCCCAAAACAGAGAAGAACTTACCGAAAAACGCCAAAAATTATTAGCCGAAATCAGCCAAGCTTCCAAATTACTACTCAATACTAAAAAGGATAAAAAGGCGGCCTTAGATCAATATTATGCTATTCTAAGACAAGTACACCAACGCCAAGAATTGGTCGAAACCCTACAACAAGAAATTGATTTATCCAATCAAAGTATTGATCGTACTTCTAATGCTATTAATGCCTTACAATTTGATATGGAACGATTGGAACTAGAGTATGGGGAAATGGCAAGACAAGCCTACAGAAACAAGGTCAACGATAATAAATTGTTCTTTTTGTTCTCTTCCGAAGGGCTAAGTGACGGTTTAAAACGCTGGCGTTATATCCAACAATATGATGAATATCGGAAAAAACAAGCCACGCTAATTTTAGAAACCAGAGCCTCTTTGACCGATAAACTTAATGGGATGGAAATCAAAAAGGCAGAGTTACAAGATTTACTATTAACCGCAGAACGCCAGCAAACCTTATTGCAAAAAGAGTTAAACCTAAAAGACAATTTATTAAAAGGACTAAAAGCAGATGAATCCAGAATTTCGAGCCTCATTAGTCGAAAGCGAGTCGCCCACCGAAAATTATCGACTGCCATTGAAAATATGATTGCCAAAGAAATAAAAAGTAGGGTCAATAAAAATAGAATAAATACGGCTCCTGCCAATAGCAATTCAGTCAATAAAAAATCGAATACTAGTACAGCAAATATTGCTACTTCTAACAAAGCCTTTAAACAGCAAAAAGGGAAATTAGCCTGGCCGGTGCAAGAAGGGCTGATTACAAGGCATTTTGGCAAACAAAATCATCCGATTCACAAGCAAGTACAAATCACCAATAATGGAATTGATATTCGGGCGAGCGGGAATAATAAAGTGATGGCTATTTATTCAGGAGTAGTAGCAGGTATTCAATATGTGCCAGGCTATCAAAACACACTCATTGTCCAGCATGGGGATTATTATTCAGTTTATTCTAATTTAGAAAACGTAGGGGTGAAAAAAGGGATGTCCATTAATAGTGGACAACAAATAGGAACGGCAGGAAAAAATAATCAGAATGGTTATTTGGAGGTACATTTAGAAATTTGGAAGGGGAAACAGCGGATGAATCCTGCGGTTTGGCTGAAACGGTAAACACAAAAAAAGCCTGACTTCAAAAGAAGTTAGGCTATATTTTTGGGTGAAAGACGGGATTCGAACCCGCGGCCTCTGGAACCACAAACCAGCGCTCTAACCAACTGAGCTACAATCACCAAATTGTCGCTTTTTAGGAAGCGGCTGCAAATATAGAAGAACTTTTTGGAATTTTCAATTTAAATTATTACAATTTTTTTAAAAATTGAAAATTATAAGTTGAAAACTGCTAAGTTCCCATTCGACTTCGCTTCACCAAATAGTTTTGTAAAATAGGCTTAAATCCTTCGTTAATATCTGCTTCTACAAAATCAATTTTATACTGTAAACATTTGATTCTCAGTTCTTCTTTGAATTTAGTGATTTGCTCCACATAATGTTCCTTGACTTGGTTGGATTGCAAGCGAACTTCTTCTCCTGTTTCTACATCTACAAATAAATAGGGGCGATTTTTAAACTCAAAATCTATTTCATATTTTTTATCAACCACATGAAATAAAACAACTTCATGTTTGTTATGCTTCAAGTGTTGTAGGGCAGAAAATAACTGTTCTGTTTGCTCATTTTGCTCAAACATATCACTAAAGATAACGACCATAGATCGCTTATGGATGCTATCGGCTATTTGGTGCAAAGCTTGTGCTGCTGAAGTTGATTTTTGCTGTTCTGGATTTTGAATCAATTTATCCAAATAAGAAAGCACCAAGCGATAATGAGCGGTACTAGACTTTGCTTTGGTATGCGTGCGAACGGCATCATCAAAAACACTTAAGCCAAAGGCATCTCTTTGTTTCTTTAAAAGATTCATCAAAGCAGCAGCGGCAAGGGAAGAAAACTGCAGTTTATTAAAATTTTCTCCTTTATTGCCCAATTCTGGAAAATACATTGAAGAAGAGGCATCTATCACGATTTGACAACGCAAATTAGTTTCTTCTTCATATTGCTTAGAATACATTTTACCCGTTCGAGCAAATACTTTCCAATCAATATTTTTGGTAGATTCTCCTTGGTTATAAATGCGATGTTCAGCAAATTCTACAGAAAAACCATGAAATGGACTTTTGTGCAAACCAATGATAAATCCTTCTACCACTTGTTTGGCGAGTAATTCTAGGTTTCCTAAATCTCTTACATCAAAATTGTCGGCTAATTTCATATATGAGGTAACGAGGTTATGAGGTAACAAGGTTACGAGGTAGCAACCTTCAGCAACAGCTTGTTTGTTTCAAATTAAGGGACGAGGTTATTATTTTCTTCGTCCCTAAAATTGCTTTATTGCTTGTAAACAATAAAACAATTTTAGCAATCTTCTTGAACGTTAAAAAAAGAAGCTTGTGTCAAATTTGTTAACAAAAAAGCCTCTATTTTGAATAAAACTCAAAATAAAGGCTTTTATTATATTATTTATTTGATTCCTGTAAAAGAATCCGATTATTTTGTGCTAGTTAAAGCTGATAGCGCATTGTCTTTTTAGTGAGCTAAAGCAGCATCAATTTTTGCAGCTAAAGCAGCCTTAGAAGTGACACCCACTTGTTTATCAACAATTTCTCCATTTTTCAAGAAGATAATGGTAGGAATACTTCTTACACCAAATTTTGATGCTATTGTAGGATTATTGTCTACATTCAATTTTCCAACAACTGCATCTCCTTTATATTCCTCGGAAAGTTGTTCAATAAGTGGGGTAATCATTCTACATGGACCACACCATTCTGCCCAAAAGTCAACAACGGTTACTTGATCCTTAGTTGAAGTAGATTCTGCAAAATTAGCATCTGTGAATTCGAAAGCCATGATTTTTTAAATTTTATATTATGGAGAAAAACAAACTTTATTTTGGTGATTTGGTAGTTTATTATACTACTAATGACTGCATAAAGTTTAAATTAATTAATCCCGATGCATCGGGACAAGTTGTGCGAAGATAAAACATAGCTATCTTCAAAAAAGTTTGCAAATATAGGTATTAAGTAATGCAAATCAATTAATCTGGTAATTTATAGTTATCTTTTTCCGCTATTTTTCCTTAAAAAATAAATCCGTAGCCCTGCTATGCATTGATTTTTTAAGAAAAACTATCGAAAAAATCTTAACTCTAAATTTTACCCGATTAATCAATCTGCATTACTTAAGAAAGAGTTAAAGGTAAAACTTATTAAATAATCCTTCTTTTTCTATTATTAGGACGAAAATTAATTGTTTAGTCACCATAACCTTGCCTATTTTTAAATTTGCAAAAATATTTTTGCTTTTTTAACTTTTTTCCAAATTTAAAGCCTCATTACTAAAATAAATAGTTATCAACCCAGTAATTGGTTTATCTTCACCATCGTTAGAGAATTTGACATACAAATCATGGACCCCTTTAGAATCTGGAATATTGGCAGAAACCGCCCCCAGACCCATTTCCAATAAACCCATTTCAACAGGAATCTCAACTAAAGCAGGTGCATCCAAGGCGTCTAAATGTACTGTCAACTGACCACCAGATAAAAAAGCGCCTGCTTTTATCATGTCAAATCGCAAACCTTTTACACCTGTAAAATCAATATTTTCATATAAAACATGTCCTCCTTTCATGCCCATTACTAAATCTACATCCTCCTTAAATGCGCCTTGAGACATCTCTGAGGTAATTCTAAATTTTTGTCCTTTCACCAAGCCTTGATAATTGGCTGCTTTCATTAATGGGGCTTGTAAAACGACGACATCTCTTGCCGTTAAAGGCCCTATTTCCTGCCCTCCTTTATCTGTATAAGAAGCAGTTAAAATATACTTTCCTTCGGTAGACCCTGCTTTATGCTGATTCAATGGATAGGTGCCTTTTGGGCTTAATTTATCCGCCAAACTAGCGGAAGTGCCCGATAAAGACAGTATATATTTAGCCATTTGACTGGCTTCGCTTTCAGATAATTGTGGATGGGCTGCCATGGCTACTTGCCCCCAAACACCCGCACCCCCATTGATGATTTTCTCTGCTAAATAGCTTGTTGCTTTGGTTTCAGCTTTATATTTGTTAGCAATATCCTGATAAGTTGGTCCAATAGATTTAACATCTAATTGGTGACAAGTATTACAATCTGATTGGTCCATTAATTGTTTGCCTAACAGAAAAGCAGATGCTTCCATCATGGCTTCATGACCCATTGCAATTTCATTGACATCATAACCTCTTTCCAAGAAATCAATACTTACATTGACTTGATTAGGGTTGATGCCATTGCCAATTGTACCGTCTTCTGCATCTGCTACTTTTACATTATAAGCGACTTGTTGTCCATCCCAATAAAAAGAGCGATTGCCTGTGAATTCCCAATTTAATTCAGGCAATTCATTGCCAACTAGTACTTCTATACTGGATTCAGCCTGTTCCCCACTTGGGTCTTTAATGACTAATTTAGCCCTATGTTTGCCCGGTTTATCAAAAGTATGGGTGAAATTTGGGTCAGTAGAAACAGCAGTTGTTGCCTCATCAATAAACCATTCATAACTCAATTGGTCGCCATCAAAATCTTTAGATTTATCCGAATTTAGTTGTACTGTCAAAGGGGCTGCCCCTACTTTTTTATCTGTTCCAACTGCCGCAAAAGGTTTTCTATTACCTGCTGTATAAGTTAAATGTACCAAACGGGCATCTGGATTTTCGCTAAACCAAACTGTTCCATATTCCAACATATACATATCTCCATTAGGCCCAAAAATAATATCAGATGGATTGCTAAACTTTGTGCTAGGTAAAAAACGTTGCATGCTTTTGAAATTTCCTGCTTCGTCCATGGTTACTGCCATTATCCAACCTCGCATCCAATCGTAAGTAAATAATTTTCCTTGGTAAAAATCAGGAAAACGGTTATCATTGGCTGGATAGTCTTCTTGATAAAAAACAGGCCCTGCCATTGCATTTCTACCGCCGTCGCCTACTAAAGGAAATTCGTCTGATGCCCCATAAGGATACCAGATAAAAGCAGGATTGGCAGGTGGTAACAATTCTTTCCCTGTATTATTAGGTGATTTATTGACAGGCCGTTCTACGTCATAAGGTTCATAAGAAACTTTTTTGGCAAAATCATAACGATTATAAGGTTTATTGTCCGCAATGAAATAAGGCCAGCCATAAAAGCCTGCTTTTTGTGCTTGATTGACTTCATCATAGCCTCTTGACCCTCTACCTAAACTGTCTTTATCGGCATCGGGACCAACATCTCCCCAATACAAAAATCCAGTATGTTGGTCGATGGAAATGCGCCAAGGATTTCGGCAACCCATCACATAAATTTCTGGCTTACCTTCCGAACCATCTGCTGGAAATAAATTATCTGATGGTAGGCTATAAGTACCATCTGCCTCTGGTTTGATGCGTAAGATTTTTCCTCTTAAATCATTCATATTAGCTGAAGACTTTTGGGCATCCCAAGGACCACGACCTTCCTGTTCGTCGATTGGATTAAAACCATCAGAAGCTCTCGGACTCGTATTGTCTCCTGTTGAAATATATAATAAACCACCTGGACCAAATTCTAAACTACCACCTGAATGACAGCATTCCTCTCGTTGGGTAGGAATTTTCAATAATATTTTTTCAGAATCCGCTACTAAGCCCGTATAATCTTCATTCAAAGTGAATCGAGCAATATTTTGATGAGCTGCTTCAGGGTCAGAATAGAAAAAATAGACCCAATTATTTTCTGTAAAATTGGGGTCTAAAGCCATGCCCAATAAACCATCTTCCAAATCAGAAAAAACATTTAATTTTTTTACTAACGAAGAACTGCCCTCTTCGGGGTCATAAACTCGAATAGCCCCATGTCGTTGTACATACATCAACTTTCCATCGGGCAAAATTTCTAATTCCATTGGTTCATCCAAATTGTCTTCTAAAACCACTTTTGTAAACCGATTTTCATCTGGGGCTACACTTGCATTGCTAAAATCAACTCGATCGCCCGCACCAGCCGCATAATTAATACCTCCTAATAAATGCGCTAAAAAATCCGCTTCGCTAAAAGATTCGTCGGTATGTCCTCGACCGGTGTACCAAGAACGCCCACCATCATATTCATGATACCAAGCAATTGGATGTTTTTCGCCATTTGTGCCGCCTTCATAAGAAGTTTCATCTAAATTTAACAGCACATTAATATTTGGATTGATGTCTTTATAATTATACCATTCGTCGGTACAATGCCAGCGTTTAGGCAACATACTTGAAGATTCGTGGTCGCCAATTACCACATCAATTTCAGCTTCTCGAACATTGGGATTGTTCGGATGACTAGAAAAATAAGCACCTACTAGTTTTCCATACCAAGCCCATCCATATTCTGTATCTGCGGCGGCATGAATGCCTACAAAGCCACCACCTGCTTGAATAAAACGATTAAATTCTAATTGTTGGGCATCGTCTAAGACATCGCCTGTGGTATTCAAAAAGACGACTACATTATAATTCTTTAAATTTTCCTCTTTGAAAATAGCCGCATTTTTGGTGGTATCTACTCGAAAGTCATGCTTTTTGCCTAATTCCATGATGGCAATTTCTCCTGCCTCAATAGAAGCATGCTTATAACCTGCTGTTTTAGAGAAGACTAGCACCGAGACAAAACGCTCTTTGGCGAAGAAAAATTTATAGGCAAGAAAACCTGCTAAGGCGAATAGCAGTAAGTAGGCTAGTTTTTTCATTTTGCTATTTTAAATAAAGAAGACAGAAGTCAGACCATTATCTTCGATAACTGTCAGTAGTCAGAGAGATAGTGTATCTGACTGCCGACAGAAAATTTAATTTATAGTCTGACATCTGTCTTCTCAATAAGGTAATTCGTATTTTTAAGCAAATATAATAATTTTCTTTAGGTTATATATTAAAAAAACTGATTGTAACAGATTGCGGTGAACGGTAAAATTCCGTCTCTACGAGACTCTTGAAAAACGGAATCCGTTAAAATGTTACCTATCCCGATGAATCGAGGACAAGTTATGCCGACTCTAACGAGCCTTTTAGTGCCTTTAGGTACGACATATGGGTAAAAATGGTAGCTTCTAACTTTTTTTTGAGTCCCATCGGGACGGCATTTAGAATAATCACCGCAAAACGTTATAATCAGTAAAAAAATGAAGATAACTGAAATTCCAATATTTACCATTTCCTCAATTCTCCATTATTGAATTAAGGCTAGATGATTTTTCTTCCAAGACAATTTTCTCTTTACCGAAAAATAAATCGAAAATCCCAGAAGGTTTCTGGAATCCGAAGGCGTTTTCTAAGAAAGGTGAAAATTGGTATTTTTTAAGTCCAGATGCTCGGTTACGTATATCCAGACTTTTTCGAATGGATTCGGATATGCAAATTAGTGAAATCAATCAATTTAATTATTCGATCAATCCTAAAGGACTAAAGGATGGCAAATTCTTCATTCCTTTTTATTTAGGAAATAGAATTAAAAAACGTTGTCAATTAATAGAAATTTAAAAATAGGGCATAATCTTGGGCAATCCATAGTTGATAACTACCGAATCAAAAAAACATCTCCACTTTTTGAAATAGCAGGACTATCAATCACCCCTAATTCAGCATAATACAAATAAACCCCATTATCTAAAGCACGATTTTGCCATTTTCCATTCCATCCATTTAAACTATCATTTGGCAAAAAGTCATCCTGCCGAAAAACTAAATTTCCCCATCTATCAAAGATTTGCAAGGTGATAATTTTTTCAATGCCTGCACCTGTTAAAATCGAAAAATTGTCATTAATGCCATCTCCATTTGGGGAAAAAGCGGAGGGTATATAAATATCTATTTTTGGTTGAATGGTTAATTGTAATTCATCTGTAATGACACAATTATCCACCGTTTCTAAGGTGGCTTGAATAGTTCCAGAACGGAGCGCATTAAAATTGGTAGACAGACAAGGTGGAGGACAATCTACTTCCGGAATATTGGACCAAGAAACCCTTTTGATTTGTTTTGGCAAAAAATTACTGATGGCTTGTAAATTAATTAAGTCCCCTTGGCTGGCGCTAATATCAGGACCAATTTCCAAGGAAGGTAATTCAGTAGGAATTAAGGTAATTATTGTATCTGATTGGCAGCCATTAGCATCTTGAATGATTAATAAATGATTGCCTTCCGTTAAATTTTGAAAAGAAGAATTTCTTTGAAAATCGTTTTGATTATCTAGTTGAAATAGATAAGGTGGAGTGCCACCTTCCACTAAGCCAATTTGAATACTGCCAGAATTTGTGTCCGTACAATTGATGGGTGTTAAACTCAAGTTCGCTTTTAGAGAAGGACAATTAGTGGTTGGCTCGCATTGTTTTTTAATAAAAATAGAATCTTTAACGGTACAGCCATTCGTAGCAAATGCGGTTAATTCATATCCAATAATTCCTTCAAAATCATTGGGTAAAGTAACTATGGGAGTAGCAGAAAAAATGCTGCTTAGATAGTCTAATGTTGCTGTAGTGCCACGCCATTGATATTTGACATTATTTGTGAGGCCAGTTGTTACGGCATTCAAATTTACAGTAGTTTCCTCACAGACAGTAACGTTATTACCTGCTTCTAAGGCTAAACCGCAAGGTAGCGGTGTACTACATTTTAAAAAATTAGCTCCATCACCTCCCCATGTTAAATTAAAACTGGTAGCAGTTGTTGAGGCATTATCCAATAACATAAAATAGCCCTCTCCAGGCTGAACGATTAAAGGGGCTAAAAAGCCATCTCCATTCACTCCTTCGGAAGCGTCGGTAGCATTTCTCCCTAAACCTGTCGTCGGACAAAAGACACAAGATTGGTCAGCAAAAGAACAACGAATGGGAGCGCCTAGTGCATCACATATCACATTTGGGCCATAAATAGCAAAATCGTAATCGGAATTATTATCAGATGTGATGCTAAAAGTTAATAGTTGATTGGGTGGTGCATTTTCCGCTATTTCAAAATAATACCAAGCAGAATTATTTTCTTGTTGAGATAAACAACCTGCGAAATTATTATTATCGGCAAAATCGTCTTTGCCAGCCCCAATGGGGATAAATGGAATTTCGCCTTGCTCACATAAAACAATTGCACCGGGGCAATCACTCGAAAAAATTTCTTCTTCGGCAGTCAAACAAATCAAAAAAGAACCCCCTCCTTCTGTAAAGTCATATACTTGAATAAGATATTCTTGGTCAATATTGGTATCAAAGGTTAGAAATTCTTGTCCCCCCATTCCTCTATTATTGACACAAGCGATTTCTTTGCGACAGGTTTCGAATGCACTTATGGCCATATCGGTTACTTGGTCACTAAACAAAATTACTTGTGTTCTAGGAGAAATGGCGATAAATTTAAACCAACCGTCATCATCTGTATTGCCATCGCAAGTATTTTCGGTAGAAAAACTAGTAAGAGAAAATGAATTGGAAGGTTGGGCTAAACAGTCTTCATAAACAGCAATTAATTCTGCGGCAGTGCAGTCGTCCGATTGCCCATTCAATATTGAAAAGGCAAGCAAGAAGAAGGAACAAATATATGGACGGATTTTCACAAACTCCTTTTTTATTTATAAGGATTGAAAATTATGTAGAGGGTTATATAAAAGCCTCAAATTTTAAAAAATCACTTTTATAGCTTTTTAAATCCTTTGTGATGATTGTTAGATTGCTTTATTATTAAATTGTTGTTTCTCACCGTGATACAAAATATTAGAGCGCCAAATTAAAAGTTGACATTATTTATATTAATAATGTATCTAAGGAGTCAATTAAAATTAAAAAACGTCCTAACAATCAGCAGTTTATAATTTCAAATTTGTAAATTTATTTTTTCGCCGTTCCTAAAATCCATTGGGAAACTAATCCGCTGGGCAAGAAATACGTCCAGCGGATTAGTTTTCCAACAGAACTTATCCCAATTTACTTCGATTTTTGGGGTATTTTTAATCGGGATAATTATCAATTATCTAATTATAACAATGAGGGAATAAAGCTAAAAATAGTAATAAAAAAGAAATTCATTTTATTTTAGTTGGAAACTGTCTCCAATCCTGCTCTTTTCCAAGCGGTGATACCACCATCTAAATTATGATAATTAGCAATACCTGCTTCTTTTAACGCATTACAAGTCTTGCCACTTCGTCCACCACTTTTACAATACACTAAATAAGTTTTGCTTTTATCTAATTTGCCTAACTCTACTTTAAAATTATCATTGTAGAAATTAATCACTTTTGCCCCAGGAATAACCCCTTGTGCTACTTCTTTTGGCGTTCGGACATCCAAAATGACGATATTATCCTTTGCCATAGCCGCTTTAAATTCCATAGGTTTTAAATCTACTATTTTTCCAGTAGTTGCTTGTTGAGTGTTGGATTGGCAACTAAAAATAGCTAGAACAAAAAATAAAGAAAGGATATTGAATTTAATAGATAGTTTCATATTGAAAGTTGTAATAATTAGAAAAATTAGGAGGATAGACCACGGATTTCTACGGATTGAACGGGTGATGGACTGATTTTACAGCATTAAAAAAAATCCGTGGTGTCCTCCTATATCGGTAAAGAAAAGAAGGTTAAATTTTTATTTTTCCGCCTCAACAGGAATATGCACCCGCTTATCCATTTCTTGTCGAGTAGGTAAATTAATGTCATTCGTAGCAGGGGTAGGAACAACTGCAGCTTTTCCAATCCCATTCATGTTTTGCTGGATAAAACCGGTAGGGAATTGCTCTACACCAGGAAAACCCAGTTTAATATCTCGTCCATTATGTGGTACATAAGCTGTATCAAATAAATAATCCCAAATCGCCAAAGTTAACCCGAAATTGATTCCAAAGTGACGGTCTTCTGGCAAGTGATAGGAATGGTGCCAAATGTGCATTTCAGGGCTGTTGAAAATGACTTTCATCATGGGCCCCATCAAGAAAGCACCAATGGCTACGCAAGTACCAAAAGCTAAGAGTTGAGTTAAAATAGTTGGGTCTTGTAAAATATGAATATCGACTAAACTATTCGCCACTAAAATACCAATCAAACCACCAACAATCCCGCCTGTTAACCGACCACTAACCGTAATATTGGCATGATTATAATGTCCCCAAGCCAAGGCAAAAATATGAATTAAGAAAAAGTCATACAATCCAATGCCCATTAAAGCCAAAGGAATGTATTCCAAGCTTCGATAAACCACATTTTCCATCCAATGATAGCGCAATTGAGCAGCAAAACCCATCTGTTCTACCGAGTGATGCACTTTATGAAATTCCCATAAAAAATCAAAGCGATGCAAAAGTCGATGTATCCACCATTGCACAAAGTCTCTAACCAACATACCCACCAATAAAACCGCCCATAAAGGCCAAGTTTGCATAGGATTTAAGGCTTGTAAATTAATGCCAGAAATAGCCATAATGCCATCATTAAAGAGATTGACGACAATGTCCGAAGCAGCATTATAAATAATCAACGAAAACAAAAAGAAGTTGAAAAACATATAAAAAGTATCCAACCAAAAATCCTTTCTTGGAATGGCTTGCTTTTTACGCCAAGGAATGACGACTTCTAAAATTAAAAAAGCTACCGATACTAAAATCAACCAATAAAAATAGCTATGCCAGCTAGGATTGGTGATGTCCTGCCATAGATAATTAGCGTAGCCTTTATAACCGTTGAGGAATATGTTCCAATAATGTTCCATGTTTAATAATTTTTGAGTTGATAAGGGGATGAGATTTATAAGGTAATGAGGTGTTTTGTATCAGCTAACCATCTCATAAATCTCATTACCTCATTACCCCATAAATCTCATTACCCTACTTTTCTTCCAAATCCAAAATATACCACTCCACGGCTGCCACATCAATATTAGTTCGTCGTCCAACTTCCGTTGGGGCATAATTTTTAGCTAAATAATCCAATATTTTAGGTTCATTAGCGCCTAAATCCCAAAGTCCTTGGGTTTCCTGCATCCAGCGAATCATTTGCTGCCAACCTTCCCTAGTTGCCCGATTTTGAGCGACTAATTTTCCCGAATGACAGGCGGTACATTGTCCTCGAACGATGTCAAAATGCGTATCATAAATTAGTCCAGTTTGTACGTGAATCCCGTTTTCTACTTTATCCCAATCATCATTAGTGGCAACTGCTGTATTAATTCGATTACTGGTTTTGATGGGTGTTTTTTGAAAATTAAAATCAAAAGCATCGCCAAAAATGGTGTACAATAAAAATAAGCAGATACCAAAAATAAAAACCTTTACGATTGACATTAACAAACTAAAATTATTCAACCAAAGTTTAGTTTGTAAAGGATTTCTTTTG
>CAZXYA010000179.1:0-14975 GCA_964644655.1 uncultured Saprospiraceae bacterium
CTGCTATGATGCAGAAACCGTCCAAATGACGGAGTTATTGTTTTACCGTTACTAATGGATTATTTGTTCTTTTAATAAAATCTTTATCCGCTTTATTTTTAGTATCTCTGTTTGCACCAAATTCCCAAACCGATTTACCTTTGGGGATATATTCTGTACCTTTTTTTACTTCAAGAACGCCATCCCAACCCCCAATTAATACATTATCTCCAGCTGGAAATTTAATAGTATCAATAGAACTAGATGTGGCTCGAATTAACTTGCGTATTAGGTGAGGTAGCGTTTCTTGACAATCTCTTTTTTTAGCCCAATTTCGCAAGTCCAATGTTTCAATCCATTTCATATTTTCATTCTTAAAGGTTATTAAATATTAGAGGTATTTCTTTAAGTAACTTTACATCAAATCTAAAATATAATCGGGTATGTCTGGGTAAGTCAATCCATCAACTGGTAAATCTTCTTTAAATATTGCTATTAATTCTTTTGCATATTGAGTTGTCTGCTTTTCAGGATATTCAATAGATTCTTCTAGCCATTCAAATACTTCCATTACCTGTTGTTTGGCAAAATCTAAATTGCTATACTTCTTTTCTTGATAGACCCATTTTAAGACAGATAAACCATGTGCTACCACCTTTAATTCTTCTAAATACATACTAGCATCATAAACTATTAACTTCCCTACACGAGCAGCTTTACGAATAAGATATTTTAAATCTTTTTTTGATACCTTCTTATCTCGATAAGGATAAAAATTATTGATTAAAGAATGTATTGTATATGCGCATTCTATTGTTAAACCACTACGAGTTATACTGGCAATATCTTCTAAAAACAAGAACACATCTTTAGTAATTTCAATAGTTGCATGGTCTGTATAGATAAATAATTTTCTTAGAGTAATATTTTTCTTCCCCCAATTATCTAATTCATAAAACTCTTGTTTTATCTTCTCTAAATCAATAGTAATAATAGCTGTCTTAGTAATCCTAAGGATGTCTGCTTTTGTAAGCGGTTTGGTTTTTCTTTTTTTACGAGTTTTTTTACTTGAATCATTTTTGCGCAATTCATTGGCTACGAGCATTAGAGAGTGAGTTATTTGATTAGTTTCTTTTGTTAATTCTTCGTTTGTTATAAAACCTCTTTGTTCTCTTTTTTTTAGGTGTTTATATCGACTCTTTATCAAGTTAACCTCTGTTAATTGTGTATCATTTTCAATGACTTTAGCTAGCTCTATCGAAAACTCAATAGCTTTTTCAAGTTTCGCCTCGGCTAAGAGGCTATTGATTTCTTCATATTTTTTGATAATTAGCATAAAGGTCTGATTTCTTAAATGACGTGAAAAATGGCTAAATATTTTTGAAAAATTAAGGCTTAGCCAAACTTTAAAATCTTTGATTTAAGAAAAATATTAAAAATAAGACAGACTACAAAAGTATTTATTCATATTAGACTACTTACTTTGGAGTCTATGTCAATGAATATTTAATGCATTAACTTGAATATTATCAGGGAGATATTCCAAGATTATTACCTTTTTCTTATCATCATACCGATTAACATTATCCAGTTGCTTTTTTCAATAATAATGTACATTCCCAAATAATTATAATTCATGGAATTATTTAACTATTACAAGGCTAGGGGCTCGTTCAAAGGCTTTTAATAGCAACCCTCTTTGGTGAAAAGACATGGTTTTTTTTTGCGGATTTGTCTTTCTATTTCTAGCGGTATATTTTGCGTTTTGTATAAACTTGCTGTCCTCAATAATTGTTCTTGCGATAAATTTGTTGCACCGTATAAATCTACCTCTTTTAAATTAGTATTGTTTAAATTTGCATTTTCTAAGTTTACTCCGCTTAAATTTGCTCCTTCTAAAAACGCTCCACTTAGATTTGTTTCAACTAAATATGCTCTACTTAGGTTTGCTCCTGCCAATATTGCTATACTGAGGTTTGCTCTTTTTAGGTTTGTCATTCGATGTATTTTTTTATCATAAAATCCAGGACTTAGATTTGTTCCTATTAAATTTGCTCCTGTTAAATTTGCATTTTTAAGGTTTGCACCACTTAGGTTTGAGGTGCTAAGATTTGCAGATACAAGATTTGCCCAATTAAGGTTTGCTTCTACAAGACTAGCTCCTTGTAAATTTGCTCTACTAAGCTTTGTTTCGTTTAGGTTTGCTCTATCCAGATTTGCTCTACTTAAATTAATTTCATCAATTATTGCATTAGAAAAATCACCACTTTTTACGATTTTATTTTGGGTCTTACTATCTAATTTGTTTCCCATTAAAGCAATAAATAATTGACCTCGTTCTGGACTGACTAAATAATTACTAAGTACATTGGAATCGAGCAATCTATAAGGTCTAAACGCCCTACTTAAAGCTACAATTCTACTAACTAAGGGGCTGCTTAAAGAAAATTTTGTACTATCTGTGAAAAAGGTAATAGTATCTTTTTGATTCTTGATTTCATCATCTACCTTATCCAAAATATTACTCATTAAAAACACTAAAGAACTGCGCCGCTCCGCTTCCATAAGATTATTTTGAATATTCACCCTCTCATTCTGTAAATCAATTTTTTCATTTTGTTTCATCAAAACGATTGTACCAAGCAATCCAAAAGCCGCAGCGAAAGCTCCAATAAATACACGCATAATGTAATCATTAATGGTAGTCATAAATCGCATTTGGATAAAAATGGGAACATCAACTTTTAATCGTTCTTTTTCGTCTCTATCTAAGCCAATGGGGATTGTATCAATCGCAATACGCGTTAATCCAATAGAGGCGACCTGTGAGGCTCGTAAGACTTTATTATATTCGGAGCGTTTACCAATAATCCAAAAGAATAACTCTTTTGATGTAGCGTAAACTAAGACCAGAACGACACCTGTTGCAAAAAAGCCTAGCGCTAATACGGTTATAACCTCAATTAAGTAACCATTGATAGAATAGTACACTCCTAAAACAACTAAACTAAGCAGTCCGATAACCACTAATATTTTCCAGATAGGCAGCATTTTTGGTATTAGGTGCTTATCAGCTTTTTCTTTGATTTTTTTATTTATTGACATTTTTTGCTTTAAATGTTAGAATGATAATATTCAAACTCATTGAATAATGAAAATCGGTTGTCTTAGGAATTGGTTTATCATATAACTCAGGATATTATGTTTCTTCCCAATGTTCAAGGGTATCCTTTTCTGTATTTAAAGCCTCAAATAAAATATTGATAGCTTTTCTTCTCCTTTTTTTATATACCCACTCAATTTAACTATCTCCTTTTTGAATTATCCATTCCTAATTGCCTCGATTATAGAAACGATTGATTTTGTCATTCCTTTTGCTCCATGGTGTTTATAGTAGGATACTTTTTCTGACATAGATGAAATAAATTAAAGCCAATCAATGACCTTTAGTAAACTAAAAATTAATTGGCTTGATTATCAATTTAAGAAAATCAATCAGCGTTCTAAATTTATAATCAGGTAGATAAAAGAAAGCAAAACCAAAAAGAACCAATAACAGAGCCGCTAATAAGGATAAAATCAGTACTGCTGGAATGTATAGCAAATACATCCAATTTAATTTTTCAATTCTTGATTCATCGAGACTACTAATTTCGCTTACCTTTAATAGGCTTATTTGATTCTCTTTAAACTCAATGTATAAATTTTCTGGTTCTACTAATCTCCAATTAATATTTCTATAGCGATGAAAACCATAAATATTTAAAGATACAATTCCATTTTCTTTATGAAAAATTGGTTCAGTTGACGCTTTAGAAAAACAAAAACAATCATAAGGACTTGTAATCTTATCCTTTGTCAGAATTTCGTTTCCTTTCCCATACCAAGAAACATCATCGGTAAGATTTGCTCTCAATTGATTGATATTAGATGGCGTTTCAACTACAGAATGATTTAGGTTCATTGTATTAAAAACAATACTGCTATGCAATGCTCCTGAATTAGGTTGCTGACAATTAGAATCAAATCTAGATTGAATAAAATCATCTTTTAAAAAGATGGATAAGCCTAAAAATAGGATAAATAATAGGAAGGTAAAAAGCCAGACTAATTTGGGATTAAGGATTGAATTTAGTGCCTTTTTTTTTCTTTTTTTAGAAATGGCGGGTGTCCTTTTTGGGGTTCTGCGTTTAGCCATGTTTAGGTATTGTTCTTGTGGATTATTTCAAAATATTAGATGTTTAGGTATTGCAACTAAGCATTGTTGTAAAGGTAAGAAAGTATTAATGTAAAAAGGTGCTTAACGTAGAAATTCACAGATTTCCAAATAAAAAAAAACTGGTAAATAAAAAAGCCACCTAATAAATTAGGCAGCTTTCAGTTTTTTGAGAATAGTGTTTCCTAGATATAATTAGTTCTTGTTTATATATTCTTCAATTTTCAACATTCGTTGATTCATTAACTCTATTTGAAGATTTTGCTTTTTCAATTGCTCTTCCAAAGCTTTTTTGTCTTTATTCAATTGAATCGTATGCTCCCACAACCATTCTATTTGACGAAGTAATGTTGCTGCCATTTCTGCTACATCTATGCCTGAAATGACCAATTCTTTAGCAGATGGCACACCTTTTAAATGACTAAATTTTCGGATATATTTTTCCATAGATTCTAAAGAAGGCTGTTTGCCAAAAGCATCATCTGCCCATTTTGAAGTACCTTCTAAAGCTACTCTTGTGCTTTCTGCCAATATGCCTCTTTCTACATATAACCCATAGTTGCCAGGTAGGGTCGTTAGGTTACCGATAGCCATTTTACCATTTACTACAGGATAAGAGAGTATAGAACCACTTTGACTAAAATAGGAGTCTCCTGGAGCACCATCAGCTCCATGTGCACCAGATGCTCCTGTTGCACCAGTAGCACCCGCTGGACCAGCAGGTCCTTGTGCTCCAGTTGCGCCTGTATCTCCTTTTGCACCTGTTGCTCCAGTTGCACCTGCTGGACCAGCAGGTCCTTGTGCACCTGTCGCACCATCTGCTCCAGTAGGCCCAGTAGCACCTTGCGCCCCCGTTGCTCCTGTCGCCCCCGTTGCTCCTGTCGCCCCTGCTGGACCAGTAGAACCTTGTGCACCTGTCGCACCTGCGGGGCCCTGATGTCCAGTAAGACCTTGTGCACCAGTTGCACCAGCAGGACCAGCCGGACCAACTATCCCATTTATTTCAACCCAACTATTCCCATCATAAATCCATAAACTATTTGAATCTAGGTCAAAAACTAATAATCCTTTTGCAGGATTGTTGATGCCTGTTCTTTCATTTGAAGTTAATCTAGGCGTAAGCATCCCTTTATTGGTAGATTGGATTTCGAATACTGCGGTACTTTCTTGTGTTGTTGTACAGGCAATACAGGCATTGATAGGACCGATGGTACTAGATTGACTGTAACTCATTTGACTATATACGCATAGCAGAATAATGGAATAGACTATTTTATTTATCATCTTATTAGGTTTAATAATTTCAGAAATAGGATTTATTGAATAACTATTTTTTGTACGATTATACAATTATTACTAGTAACCATTCGGCAGAGATACTTCCCTTTTCGGAGATAATTAGCATTGAAATTTAGATTGTGAATGCCCTGAGCTTGGCTACTTTTGGCAATTAATGGTTTGCCTACCAATTTTCCATCGATGGCATAGATAGCCAACTGGACTTCCGTATCTTCTTGTAGATTGTATTCAATAGTAGCATTTTGACGGATTGGATTAGGAAAAATACGCATTTGGTGTCCACAGTTATTATTAATTGCCTCTTCTTTTAGGTCAACTCTGTTTCTAGCTGTGGCTAACTTTTCTTGTTCTTCTTTTAAAGCAGTAGCTATACAAGCCGCTACTTCCGCAAAGAAAAATGAACCTGATACTGCATTAAAACCTTCCATTAAATCTACTTGATTAGATTTGAAGGTGACATCTTCATTGAGGGCAATAATTACATCGCCTGAGGTAACAAGGGTATTGCTCGTTTGGTATTCATTAGTATAAGGCGCATTGGCAATAGAGATTACTAAGTCCGTTGGACAATTTGGACCAGTTTGTAGCGTAGTAAACGGATTATAACTTGTCCAAGGACTATCTGCGTCACAGCCTACTGCTTTTACCCGCCAATCATAAGTTGTTCCTCCTGATAAACCATTGAGATTATAGGTAGTATTGCTTAAGACTACTGTATTACAACTACTAGTACCATTTTCACAATATTGGATAATGTAGGATGTTGCACCACTTACACTTGTCCATTGTAAAGTCACTGTTGTTTTTGCTATATTGGTAGCAGAAAGATTAGTAGGTGTTTGACAAGCGATAATAGGTGCGGTTGTTACGGAGGTTGTCCGATTGCCTAGCTTGTCGTAGGTGTAGGTTATTTTTGTGCCGTTACCGTAGTCTGTTTCTGTCAGACGGTTTAAGTCGTCAAAGACGTATGTTTGGCTATTACAAAAGCCAATACATAGAAAAAAACAAAAAGTAATACTATAAATTAATTTCATATTAATTTCCATTATACATATAAATTAAATTAGATCCTGCTCCATATCCCTCTGAATAGTTAGAGTAATTCAATGGGTTTGAAATGTTAATTAAAGACTGATAACTAGGAGATTGATTGTATGGAAGACAATTTGTTGTGTACATTGTTGTACCAAAGTGAGTAGCAACAGGCGCTATTCCATTCTGGTTACAATACAAACTTTCGGGATAATACATCGGACCATTTTCCAAAGTTAATCCTGAGTTAATTTCTAAATTAGCAATACCAATTTGTGGAGAAATTTTAAACTCATGATTACCTTCATTATTATTACCTAACGAAAAACAAACTTCAAGTTTTGCAAACCCATCTGTATATTTTTTTACTTTACTAGAACCAACGCATCCTTGAATAGATGATGTATTATTATTTGGATTCCAATTGTAACTGATTGACCCATAACCAATACTTGCATCTTCAGTATTTGGAGATTGACAAAAATTTGGAGTCTCCAGTGCATCTGGAAATATACAAATGTTACCATCAATATTAAAATCAGTAGTTCCCATTGGGTCAATATTAGAAATAGGATTATTACTAGCATAATTAAATAAATTGGTATTCCAAACAGGGTCTTCACTCATAAATCGTCCACCCTGAGCATCATAAAACCGAGCTCGCATAAAAGATATATCATTTCCTTCATTCATTACTCCATATTTCCCAACAAACTTAAAAGGATTATCCCCATCGCCTTCTGATTCATTAGCAATCCCCCCAAAAGGCAAATAACTATATTGATGCGTAATATTTCGACTACTATTGGTCATAGCAATCGTACTTCCTCTAAAATCATAATGATAATAGCGTACATCACTAGTATTATTAGCTTTAACTCTGGCTGCCAAACCTAAACCATGTATATAATAATATTGAGGAGTACCACTACTATTGGTTTCTGCCAAGATATTTCCCATCCCAGAAATATCCCAAACATAGCGTTTAGTTGAGCCATTTCGAGTAGCTTGTCGCATGAATCCTAAGCCATCATAAACATAGCTATTATTGCCGTAGCTAGTTAATTTGTCTGCTTTATCAAAAGTTGCATTGGTATTTCCTTTTTTAGTTTGATTGCCATTGGCATCAAACTGGAAAGTAGTACCTGCATAATTGGTAATTTCATTTTCTGTATTATAAGTTCCTGTATTGCTCATCGCCGTTAACGAGGGAATACCATAAGGCTCAACCTTTTCTTCTGTAAGGTGGTTGCCGAGTTCGTCTAAGGTAAAAGCATAGCCAGCGATAATGGTACCACTTGAGTTACTATTGATTAAGGTGGTCATTCTACCTGCGGCATCATAATGGTAGTCACAAAAGGTATTATTTGCATTAACTGTTTGTCTTAAACGCCCATCTTTGTGATAAAAATATCGCACGCCAACTGTTTCTCCTGTCCAAGTCACTTGAAAAAGACGATTATTATCATCATAAGTGTAGTTGACTGCAAAACCACTAGGGTAAGTTATTTTGGTAATATTATTATTTTTATCATAATCATAATCCACCGTTTTTCCATAAATGTCGTTGTAGTTATCAACTCTATCTAAATCATCATAATTAAAACGAGTGGTTTGACCATCTTTTGTTATTCTTTTAATATTATTTCGATTGTCATAGACATAATTAGAAATGTAACCATCCGATTTTAATCGACCTTGTGCATCATAGGTATTTTGCAACATTGTTCCATCGGGCTTAGTAAATTTATCCAGTAAATTGTCGTTTCGATAATCGTATCTTTTAGTATCATTCCCAAAAGTCATCGTTTCCATTAAGTCATCATCATTATAAGTAAAAGTGGTTCGATTGCCTTTGGTATTTTCGATGTAAGCAAGGTTTTTATTCTTGTCGTAATCGTATTTGGTTAAAATATTTCCACCTGTAGAAATTCGAGTAATGGTTTTAACTAAATCACGAACATCATAGCTATAATTGGTTACTTGGTTTTTTGGGTTGGTTAGCCTAGTCATTCTACCTATATTATCATAATTGGTCGTGCTTGTTAACCCTAAAGGAGCATTTACTGCCGTTTGATTTCCATGGGTATCATAGTTAAAAGTATAGGAAATACCTTCTGGATTAATCATATAGGTCATCAATCCTCTGGAATTAATCGTCATATTTGTTTGAAAGCCCATGTTATCCGTAACATAGTCTAGGTTTTTGTTAGCATCGTAATAAAAGTTAGTAGTATTTAGCCTTGGGTCGGTATAACTTTTAATGTCATTGAAAGCATTATATGTATATCTGTGAATGATTCCCTCGGGTCTTGTTATCTTTAAAACATTACCTCTATCATCATAATCAATATCTGTATCAATACCACTATAATCTACCTGACTCGGCAATTTATCATTCCCATAAATAATTGAAGTATTTGTAACGTTATTGGTTAAATTCATTAGATAGCCATCTGTGTCAAATTTTGAGGTGGTTTTAATGCCATTGGGAGACGTTACTTCCGAAGTATAATCTGCATTATTTCCATAGTTCGGCGATACATTAATTGAGAATAGACCACTAGTGGCGGAAGATTGACTAGTTGCTAATCTCCGATTACTATCATAAGTATTAGTGATAATATTTCCTTCAGGTAATTTTATGTTTTTTAAAAGATGCCTTTCTTGTCCATTACCATATTGATAAGTTTCTAAGTCTCCTTTAGCATTTGTATAATACTCTAAATTTTGGCTAGATACTCCAGTACTAAAATAGATATTTCTATTTCCGGTAAGGTCTCTTACCCTGCTCAATGCATTCGTATTTGCTTGATAATAAAAAAGGAGTCGCCTTCCTGCTGTACCTGTAACAGAGGAAATTAGTTTAAAATTATCTACACCATCTTGATAAGCAAGGGTAATTGCATTGTCATTTCGGTCTTTAATTTCGCTTAAATACCATATATCATTGTACTTGGTATATTTATAAACCGTCTGATTTTTTTTCTTTATAAAAAGATTATTACCGCTTTCTGTCATTTCATCAAAAACACCTACTGACTCTACCGCTAAATTTGCGCTATTGTATTTATGGATACTACCATTTGGATAAAATACATATAGTTTTTTAGTTACCCCATCAGAGGCATCTTGCTCAATAATGTAACTATTATAAGTATGTGACCAACCTTCTCCCAAAGGACAAATAGTCCTAAGTTCTGTAGGTAATTCTAATAAATAAGAATTATAAGAGTGGGTAAAGTTTAAGGGTAGATTATAGCCAGGGATATGGAAACTAGTTTTGCTATAGGGAAAATATCCCTCTGACATATTGACTGCCCTTGCCAAATACTCCAATTTTATATTAGCTGGAATATGGTAATCATCATCTTCGGGTACTTCCCAACAATCTTTCTGACAATCAGCACAATTCCTACTTACATGACTAAGGAGTCGATGAATTATAATAAAAACATCCTTTCTAGTAATGAAATTATTGGCATTGGAAGAAGTTGAGGTTATTAACCCCATATCCCATGCTTTGTGTACATACCCATAGGCATCTGCGCTTGACAGGACTTGCTGGATAGTTCCACCATTGCTATAATCTGGTTGTATATTGAATGCCTCCAAGATAACTTTAAGCGCATACTTTTTTTCGATAGCCGCACCTGGCCGAAAGTTGGTAAAACTTCTAGTAAAAGGGCTAATTCCATCACCATACTCTAAATAGGATAAAGCTTTGGCATATTTGTAATACGGTGTATTATTGGCTTGTAAGTCTTCAAAAGGAACAGGGAAATCCTCCGCTATAGAAGAGGCATCTCCTTGATAAAGTGCTAAGTAAACAACCTTAGCAAGGTCTTCTCTGATAATATTATTATCTGGATTAATAAATCCATTGTCATCTATGTACCCTAAATCACACAGACATTGAGCTGCATTAAAAATCTCGGTATTCACCGCTACATCTGTAAAATTTCCACAGTTGCTGCCATTTTCGTTTAGTATGGTTAACTTTTTATAGTGAGTTGGGTAATTTGCACCATAGTTCCAAGCAGGAGAGCAACCACTAGAATTAGCGTAGGCGTTACCTAATGGACTATTATCATAAGCTACATAGATTCTATAATTTCCACTAGCTAAATTTATTTGGTCTGTTCCAGTAGAAAAACCAGCTGTTGCATTTCCAGAGATAGATTTATTTTCTTCGTAAATTGTTTGTCTATTGTTTAAATTCCCTTCTTGTGCTATGAAAACTTTAACTTCTCCATTCCAAGTTGAGGTACCAATATTTCGTAAAGAGAAACTTACCGTATAATTATCGCCGGAATTAATAGCTCCATTACCAAAAAAGCAACTACTGAATTCCAGTTCTGGAGGAATACTATTTAAAATGGTTAGTGTTTTATAATGAGTGGGGTAAGCATAATTATAATCCCATGTTGGCGAACAACCACTAGAATTGGCAAAATAACTATCAGTAGGACCGTTAGTATAAGCGACATAGACTCTAAATAGACCATTAGACAAATTAATTTGGTCTGTTCCTGTATTAAAATTTTGTGAGGAATTCGCTGAGATGGATGCGGAATTCTGATAAATTATTTGCTGGTCGTTAATATTATTAGCTCTAGCAATGAATACTGTAACTTGTCCTGACCAAGCAGAAGTTCCTCTATTTCTCAAAGAAAAAGAAGTCGTATAATTATCACCAGTATTAATGGCACCAGCACCCGTAAGACAGCTACTAAATTCTAATTCTGGTGGAGTACTATTTAAAATAGTTAATGTTTTATAGTGAGTCGGATAATCTGCCCCATAATCCCAAGCGGGCGAACAACCACTAGAATTAGCATAAGCATTATTAGTTGGGGCATTTGTGTATGCTACATAAATTCTATATAGACCATTAGCTAAATTTATTTGGTCTGTTCCTGTACTAAAATTTTCGGAGGTATTTGCAGATATTGAAGTGGAACTATCATAAATGTCTTGTCTATCATTTATATTATTGACATTTGCAATAAATACTTTTACTCGTCCTGACCAAGTAGATGTTCCTCGATTCCTTAAAGAAAAAGAGGTCGTGTAGTTATCCCCTGTATTTATGGCGCCTGTACCCGAAAGACAACTACTAAATTCTAGTTCGGGGGGCGTACTATTTAAAATATTTAGTGTTTTGTAGTGAGTGGGATAAGTATATCCATAGCTCCACGTTGGCGAACAACCACTAGAATTAGCATAGCCATCCCCATCAGGCCCATTAGTGTACGCAGCATAAACCCTATAACTGCCAGCCTCCAAATTTATTTGGTCTGTTCCTGTTGAAATACTTTTACTGGCATTTGCAGAGATAGATGTCGAACCATCATAAATAACTTGTCTATCGTTAATGTTATTTGCATTCGCAATAAATACTATAATTCGCCCTGACCAAATAGAAGTTCCTCTATTTCTTAAAGAAAAAGAGGTCGTATAGTTGTCTCCAGAATTTATTGCTCCTGAACCTGAAAAACAATTATTAAATTCTAATTCTGGCGGGGTGCTGTTTAGTATAGTTAGTGTTACAGAAGAGACATTATTGTTTTCGTTGCTTTCGTTTGGTACTATATTGGTAGCATCCGCCACAATGAAAATTGTGTATCTTCTTGGTTGCCAGTTAGCAGAAAAACTTGTATTAAAAGTAACAGAAGTTCCTGTAAAATTGGCTTGTACCTGAACTGGAGTTCCAAATACAGCATCATCTCCATTTCCCAAAATAGCATCCTCTGACTTTACAAACCCAATTTTTATTGTTGCGTTTACTGGTGAGCCTGAATTGCGTAACTGATAAGAAAGCGTCACATTCTCTCCTTGATTTATGGCAGAAGGAGAGATAGATGCAGATACTATACTGAAATCAGCTTGGGAAAATAAAAAAGAGGATGAGAAAAATAGTATTATTAGTGTAAGTGATTGTTTTATTTTCATTTTCTGCTTTGTTTGGAATGAAAAATTAAATTTCACTCCAAACATATATTGTAATATTGTAATTTAATTGTTTTTTTCGCCTAAATTAGGTGAACGACACTCAAAAAAGGGTGAACGACACCTATTCACTTGTTTTTTGAGTAAAATTATCCCGATACCTCCGTCCAATATCTAAGGATATCCCACCTTGAATAACAAGACTGCTACTATAAATACATTCAATAAAAGCTTTGTTTACAACCGTAAAACGATGTATTTGAATAAAGATAGAGGTAGGCAAGATTTTTAATATCTGCTTAAGCGTTGTCTTGGAATAGTGAGACTTACCTTCTTTCAAATAAAAGCGCCAACCTTCCTTTTCTGGTTTGAGGTACATAATATCCATTGGATGGACTCGATAAGTTTTATCGTAGCTAATAATTTTGATGGACTCATTATTAGTGATTGAAGCCAATTCTTTTTTAATAGTAACTACTTCTGATTTTAATTGCTGATTAATAGAAACAAGTGCCTTTTTTTCAAAAATTAATTCTTCTTTTTCTTCTACTATCAGTTCTTTATTTTTTTGTTCAACTTTGTAATAACGGTAGAGTATATAAGCGATAATCAATGAGGCAAAAAGTAAAACTGACAAAAGTAATTTATACAACCTCTGACTCTCCAACTCCTTAATTTTTAATGCATTTTCATTTTTTAAAATTTTATTTTCTTGCTCCTTAAGTTCTGTCTCATACTGGATAGTTAATTCTTTTAGTCGTTTGCTTGATGAAAAACGATTGAGTCTTTTTTGACTTTGTATATATTGGTCAAAAAAAGATAGCAATTGATTATCTGATTGAAGTAATTTATTAGAAAATTTCACTAAAGCTATATCATGCTCGATATCTAGACTGTTCAAATTTGGAGAAAGGTTTAACATTTGATTTGCATTATTCAGTAATTGATTGGAGGTTTTTAATTTGGTTAAATGAGTGGAGATATATGCCTCTAAAATTTTATCTTTTATTAAAATTTCTTGGTCTTGCATATCCATTGCACAGATTTTTGCATCCTGTAGATATAACAATGCTCTTTTTGGGTTCTTCTGTCTTAGATTCAATCTAGCATAAAGTCGATTATATTTATGACATTCTGGTAAGCTCATCTTTCCATAAAAAGGAATTTTGTCCAAGTAATACTTAGTTCTTGACAAAGAATCCGTACTAAGATAAAGTTTCGCTAATTGGTCCAATAACATTTTAGTCTCATAGGGATGTAATGTTTCCAATGCTAAAGCTTGCTCTAGATACTTTTTCGACATTTCAAAATCACCAATTTCACCTAAAAAAGTGCCCAAAGATTTAAAAACTCCTAATTGATATTCAGGAAAATCGTCAATAAATGGTATCTTCATTGCTGCAATTAAAATAGGAATTGCTCTGTTATACTGCTTTTTGAAACCATGTATACGACCTAAATACTGTTGCCCTAATATATAAGCAATTTTATCATCATTACCTTGAGCAGTATCTATGACTGAAAGGTAATTCTTAACAAAAGTCATCGCTTGTGTATCTCTTGTTTGCTCATAAAATGCCCCTAAGTTCATAAACACTTCTGTCTGTGATTTTCTATCCCCTTCCTTAAAAGCAATATTTTTAGCCTTTAGGTAGTAGACTTTTGCGGAATCCATTTCCATATTTCCATGAAAAGTCCAAGCCTTTACCATTAAGTGCATACAGTATCCTTTTGGTAAACTTGTTTTTAACTTGGGATGTAATAATACGGCATCAATATAAAGTTTAGCACTATCTAAATTGTGGTAAACATAATAATTAGCTAGTGCTACTTTAGTGAGCAATACATCTTTTGTCGTAATAGCCTGTTTAGATAATCTATCATGTAAACTATCTAATTGAGAAACTTTATCCTGTGAATGGACAGAGTTGAGTAAGGAAAGTAAAAATATTGATAAAAGTAGATTCTTAATTTGTATTTGCTTTTTCATTGGCATAATAGCGTATGTTGAATTTTACTATGTCACAATTATACTACTTTTAATACAGAACAGAAAAAGAAAATCGAAGAATATTCAGAAATGATTATAGATTTTAAGAAATTAGGTAAGTCGTTCGTATACCACAAAAGCTAAATAATAGGATTAAGTACAGTATTTTATACTCCCCCATTTTTACAATCTTAAGCAGCCCATTGATAGGATTACCAGTTTTGTCAAGGACGGGGGAGGAACGAACCCGTTTATATACCCTTTACAATACTGGTAATCCTAGCTCATCTTTGCAGTCGATTGAAAATAAACAGCTACCTCTCAATACTCAACTGTCTCTGCTGACCAATTTCTAACTCAATTTGCAACTGAAACAATTTATCTTCAAACTGATTTTGAATTTTAGTAAAATCAATATTTGGAGACTTAGCAACATCAATAGATTGATTCAGAGCATGATTAAATTTCCAAAAAAGGAAAATTGAAGATTTTATAAAATGAGAATTA
>CAZXYA010000180.1:0-14870 GCA_964644655.1 uncultured Saprospiraceae bacterium
TAATTTTTAGCGAATACTTTTTTATAAGAAAACCCTTCAGAATACTATTACTTGGAAAAAGAGAGAAATTTAGTAGAAATGGCATTATATGGCATTATGATGATGCCGATAAAAGATGAGCAGGATTAAGGCATAGCTATTAAGGTGAATCTTATTCATCTTAAAAAATTTATGAAAATTTCATGGTCTAAATTTTTTCTGAACACCCCTAATGATGAATGCGTGATGTATTCATCATTTCTCATTCATCATTTAAAACTAACTAATCATTCCCAATCGGCTTTTAAATGCTGATTTAAACAACAGGAATACCTTTCTTCTATCCGTAACTCGGATGCGTTCATTGACCACTCTAGTAGCAGGAGATTGTTTGATTTTTTTAAATAAATTCAGATAGTATATATAAGCTAAGTAAACACCAAATTTAGCTCCTTTAGGTAAGCGAATAATTCCTTGATAAGCAGCATCAAAATCTTTTTTTATATCTGCCTCTATTAAATCTTTATCTACTTGTGAAAAGGTAGAAAAGTCAACTCCTGGAAAATAAACCCTGCCTCGATCATCAAAATCGCTTTTCATATCTCTTAAAAAGTTGATTTTTTGAAAAGCTGCGCCTAAACTTCTTGCATTAGGTTTTAAGCGATCATAATTAGCGGTATCTCCTTCACAGAATACTCTTAAACACATTAATCCTACTACCTCCGCAGAACCATATATATATTGTTGATAAAGCGCATCCTCATAGTTCTGAAAATGTAAGTCCATTTCCATACTATCCAAAAAAGCGTCTATCAATTCTCGTTCTATATTATATAACTTAACGACCTCTTGAAAAGCGTGCAATACTGGATTTAAACTAATCCCTTGTTCAATAGCTTCATAGGTATCTTTTCTAAATTTATCTAATAGATACGCTTTATCATGCTGATGAAAGGTGTCTACTATTTCATCTGCAAACCGCACAAACCCATAGATTGCGTAAATAGGAGCGCGTAGTTTTTTTTCAAAAACCCGTATCCCCATAGAAAAAGAAGTGCTATACCTATTGGTAATAAGTTGAGCACACTCCTTGCATGTTTTGTCGTATAGGTGCATCATGACTTTTGATTTTCAGAGTTTAAAAGTCTTAATGAACACGGAGGCACGGAGTACACAGAGGATAATAAAACTCTGTGCACTCTGTGTCTCTGTGTTCTAACTTATCTCCTAACCTCTATGTTTACGGTTTGATACTTTTAAAAATCTCTTCCGCCACTACTTGTCCAGAAATAATAGATGGGGGCACACCTGGTCCAGGTGTTGTTAATTGCCCAGTATAAAAAAGGTTTTTGACTTTTTGGCTTTTCATTTTGGGTTTTAGGATAGCCGTTTGCATAAGCGTGTTGGCTAAGCCATAGGCATTTCCTTTAAAAGCATGGTAGTCTGCTTTAAAATCATTGTGGGCAAAACTCCGCTTGTAGACTACGGAATCCCTTATAGTTTGTCGGGTTAGTTTTTCCAAACGGTCCATTATCATATCGTAATACTTCGCTCTCAAAGCTGGTGTATCTTCTAGATCTGGAGCCAATGGTACTAATAAAAATAAATTCTCACAACCTTCTGGAGCTACTGTATGATCTGTTTTAGAACTCATACATGCGTAGAATAATGGAGCGGTTGGCCATTTAGGGTTCGTATAAATTTCTGCTGCATGCAGTTCAAAATCTTCATCAAAAAATAAATTATGATGCGTTAGTCGGTGAAGTTTTTTATTAATCCCTAAATAAAACAAAAGTGAAGAAGGAGCCATTGTCCGCTTCTCCCAGTAAGTTGGTGTGTATCGACGATGTTCCTTATTTAATAGCTGCTGCTCTATATGATGATAATCCGCACTGCCTACCACTACATCCGCAGGATATTCTTGATCTTGAGTAATTACTTTAGTCGCATATCCGTTCGGCACGTAAATAGATTGTACTTCTTGCTCTAGCTTTATTTTCACCCCCAATTCTTTTGCCACACTTAACATCCCTTCTATAATCTTGTGCATTCCACCCAAAGGATACCAAGTGCCTAATACTAAATCTGCATAATTCATCAAACTATACATAGCAGGTGTATTTTGGGGAGTCGCACCAAGAAACAAAACTGGAAATTCTAATAATTGAATTAACTGCGGATGTTTAAACAAACTTCTAATTTGAGAAGAAATAGAAGAAAACATTTGTAAGCGAAACAAGCTTTTAAAAACTCGTATATCTGCGAATTCTAAAACAGAATTTCCCGGTTTATAGACAAACTCCTCCATTCCCACTTTATATTTATAAGCTGCTTCCGCTAGAAATTTCTTCAACTTTGGGCTGCTTCCGGGTTCGTAGTGTTCAAATAGCTCATATAGTGCATCTATATTGGCAGGAACTTTCATCATATCCTGACCACCAAAAAATATAGTATAGGAAGGATCTAATCGGACTAATTTGTAATAATCAGAAAGTTGCTTACCAAATTGTGTAAAGAATTGCTCAAAAACTGCGGGCATCCAATACCAACTTGGCCCCATATCAAAAGTATAGCCATCTACTTCAAATTTTCTAGCTCGACCACCAGCTACTTTATTTTTTTCTAAAATAGTGACATCATATCCCTTCTGTGCTAAAGAAGCGGCAGCAGTAATACCAGAGAAGCCAGAACCTATAACAATTGCCTTTGTTGCCAATATGATTGTTGTCTTGTTTTGGAAAAATGAAAAGTAAATTAGTATTGGATTAACATAGATATGCTTATTTTGTTTAATCTTTTTTAATAAAAGTCAAACAAAACAAAGCAAGTATTGAACTTGTTAGATTGGAATGGAAACCAGCCAATTAAAATTGGCGGTTACAGGTAATTAACAGTCAGTCTACATCGTTTACCGTCAGCAAAGCGGCCATCTACCGACCGACAGCTTATTTCTTAGTCCCTTTTTTAAACTCACTAAGATTAGTGGCGATACTAAGATGGTTGGTACTGCCACCAATGTGGTACACACCTAAACCATAAGAAAATCTAAATCGACGAATCTTAATACCTAAACCCGCAGAAAAGCCAGCTAAACTTCTAATATTATTGATAGATAGTTCTTGTTTTAAAAAATGATTATAACCAAAACGTAAAGACACTACTTCTGCCTTTCCAAATAAAAATTCTCCACTAAATATAAAGTGTCGAAATAGATTATCTATTAAATCATTGTTATTGGTTGTCACTGCTTCCCCTAAGAAAAAGGTATTTTCTTCCGAATTTGGATTATCATATAAAAGGTTCCATTGTTGTAAATGCTGAGCAGTAATAGATACTCTGAAAGGTAAGTGCTGTAATTTTTTGGAAACCCCTAATTGAATTTCAAAAGGTAAGTCTTCTTTGGTACCTGACTGGTAAGTGCTCAACTGAGCACCTATATTTTTAAATAATAAAGTGGCAATAAAATTCTTATCTGTTACTTTGTATAAAGCTGAAAAATCACTAGCAATACCAAAAGAATTATAGGACTCAAACTGAGAGGATACCATTTTTAGATTGAGACCGACAGACATTCTTTCATATAATTCTCTTCCAGCACCAACCGTAAATGCATACTCTGATGCTGTAAAGGTTCCTGTAATATTGCCAAATTCATCTGCTGCTTGAAAATCGCCATAGTTGATATATTGCATCCCCACATGGACTGTTGACTTCCATTTATCTATATGTCGACCATAAGCTACATAGCCATTCCGAATACCCGCTACATGAAAGTTTTGATTAAATGTTAAGGCATTATGCATTGCTTTATTTAGTGCAGCAGGGTTGCTATAAGCCAAAGCTATATCACTATCTTGAACTGTTATCAAACTGCCTCCCAATGCCGTAATTCGAGCTGAAGCAGGTAGGTTTAAAAATTCATACACATTATCCCCTCCTATTTGAGCATGAACGGTCAAGGATAAGAAAGAAAGAAATAGTAGTTGAAAAAAACGCATGGCATAAATGATGAATGATGAATGAGCAATGAGCAATGATGAATGTGTGATGTATTCATCATTTCTCATTAGACTTGTTACCCTTTAAGAAGTGCTTCTATGAAATTTGGATTTTTCGATAATTTGTCTTAAAAAGTCAGTGCATAGCCAAGCTACGGATTCATTTTTTAAGGTAAAATAGCGGAAAAAGACATTTTCAAAGGAGTATTGATTAAAGGGTAACAAGTCTATTCATCATTTTAAAAAAAAAATTTCATAGAGCGCAAAAATACCAACTAAAACATACTCTATACCTACCATCCACAAATTTTCAAAGTAGTTGACATAACTATAGTTAATGTAAGTTAGAAAAATTAGCCCAGACCACAATATAGGAAAGCGAAATCTGGTAAATAAGCAACATACAATAGGCAAGGCAACATACCAAGGGTGAATTGTCAATGCCAAAATTAGATATATACAGATAGCAAAGAGTAAATTAGGAAATAAATTGTTCCAATTGGGTTTTATTTCATTAAATACTCTCCATAAAATACTTGCCAAAACAATTATAGAAAGAATTGGACCTAAAGTCTGAATAATGTTATAGCCTTTATATTGGAATCCTAGCCAGCGGATGAAGTAGTAAATACTGGCATTAAATTCAAATTTTTGAAAATACAGATTAAGGCTAGCTCCAAAGTTAGATACAAAAGCACCACTAAATAATGGAATAAATAAAACCAATAGTATACCTAATAAAACACCAAAAAACAAGATGTTTTTAGACCAATTAATTGCTTGTAGTTTGGCCATCCATAGAGATAAATAGTTGGTCGATTCTATTCCAAAGCCTTCCTTTTTGATAGACAATCGCCAAATAAAAAAAGGTAGAAAAATTAAAGGCAACAATTTAGAAGCAATCGAAAAAGTCATAGCAATTGCGCTTAAGACTAATTGATTTTTTATAGCAATTAACCAAATACTCAATAACAAAAAGAAAATCATGGCACCTTCAAAATGAACGTTTCCCATGATTTCAAAGATGATTAAAGGATTGAGTGCATATAGCAATACATTTTTTTCTGGAAGTTGAAAATGCCTTAGCAAATCAATAATTAAATAAATACTACCTACTTCGCATAAAAAAAGAAAACTCTTTAAAAGAATACTAGATCCTGTAAAACTGTTAGGCGAACAATAGGCAGCTATAGCAAATAGCAATTGATTGATTGGCGGATAGACCGTAAAATAGTTTGGAGAGTTTAATTGATCGTATAGTTCTTGAGTCAACCCAGGCACTGCTATTCCTTGTTCTATATAATAAGAGGGCAAGTGATCAAAAGGATTCATTCCATTCACTAATAACCGACCATCCCATAAGAAGCGATAAATATCATCAGAAAAATTTGGAAAGGCAAAGATTAAGATAAATCGTAAAGCGATTCCTAGTAGTGTATAAAACAGGATCGTTTCTTTTTTTCTACTATAAAAAAATACGGCTACATATAGGCAAAAGAAAAGGCTATAATGAGTAATTAAATAAAAAAATTGGCTACGATCAATCTGATACCCCAATATCCAAGTTAAGGCTAAAAAGATTAAGGTAGAAAGGATAAATAAAATAGATCGTTTGTATGGCATTTTAGGAATCGAAACTATAGTATCTAAAAAGAAGCCCCAAAGGTAGGAATAGATTCTAAGAAATAAGCCCAATTAGCTGTCCTCAATTTTATAAAGCCAGTAAAAATAAAAACAGGCAATCATTGTGTTACCAATAATCGCCTGTTTAGAAAGCCTAAAATAGTATCTTAAGCTATAAAACAACTATAAACTTAATTAGCTAGGTTTATTTAGGCATATTAATATCCATTGTTGGATATGGTATACCGATACCTTGTGCATCAAATTCTTTCTTCACGTTTTCTTGCATGTAGAAGTAAGCATCCCAATAATTTTCACTCTTAACGAATGGACGAGTAGCTAAATTTACAGAACTATCTCCTAATTCAGCTACCACCACACCTTGTGCAGGCTCATCTAAGATATAAGGACAAGCTTTACCAACTTTCAGGATAGCTGCTCTTGCCTTATCAATATCATCACCATAACCAATACCATAAGTTAACTCTACCCCAACTTCCCCTTGACCAGAGATGTTAGTGATTACATTTCCTGTGATATTTCCGTTAGGAACGATAATTTTCTTGTTATCTAAAGTTCTTAATACTGTGCTGAATACGCCTAATTCTTCAACAGAACCAACATTACCACCAGCAACATCTACTAAATCACCTACTTTATATGGCTTAAAGATCAACATCATTACACCACTAGCAAAATGGCCTAAACTGCCTTGCATTGCCATACCTATAGCAAAAGTCGCTGCACCAAGAATGGCAACAAAAGAAGTAGTTTCTATACCAAAAAAGCCTGCAGCTGCCATTACCACCATTACTTTCAAAAGAACACTTACTAAAGAGCCTAAAAATGGCGTGATGGTTTCATCCATTCCGGCCTTAAGCATCATTTTCTTTGCAGCACGAGTTATCATACCTGCAATCATAAAACCGATAATTAAAGTTAATACTGCACCAATGATATTAGGCAACATACTCATAAACCAAGGAATGGCATTTGCCATACTAAATCCTTCCATGTTATTAATATTTTTTTGTTAAAAGATAGAATTTTACTTAAAGACGATTTCTTTTTTAAGAGAGGTACATTTTTTTAAGATTATTTTAACTATTACCTTTCATTAAAAAGTGCAATTTTAAGTATAATTTATTGAAAATCAATAACAGGCATCAATTTCATATATAATTCTTAACAAAAAATTAATATTGGGTAAACTTTTTTTGACGGAAAAAGAACGGGCTCTCCGTAAACTACAAAAATACTGTACTTATCAAGATCGCTGCCATAAGGAAGTCAGATCCAAATTATTAGATTTAAAAATTTATGGTGCTGACCTAGAGGATATTATTGTTGATTTAATTGAAGATAACTTTCTTAATGAAGAGCGATTTGCCAAATCTTATGCAAGAGGCAAATTCAGGATGAAGCAATGGGGAAGAGTGAAGATCAAACAGGAATTAAAATTCCGAAAAATCTCTGCCTATTGTCTGAAGAAAGCTATGCTAGAAATAGATGAAGCAGATTATATAGATACTTTAACCCACTTAATTGAAAAGAAAAAGAAGCAGTACGAAGAAAAAGAAAAAGACTTATTCAAATTGAAAGGAAAAATAGCTACTTATATCATTGGGCGAGGTTTTGAATCTGTATTGGTTTGGCACTGGGTGAATGAAATTTTGCCTAAGCCTTGAAAAATGATGAATGAGAAATGATGAATGATGAATCTGTGACATACTTTGATGTTGACAATTCGTCTTTAACCATGCTATTTTCTGACACTAGGCAAGCGGTAGCTTTAAATAGTTTTTTAGAGGTCGCAGTTTTGCAAGGTATTTTTATAAAAATACCTTGCAAAACTGCGACCTCTAAAAAACTATTTAAAGCTACCGCTTGCCTAGTGTCAGAAAATAGCATGGTTAAAGACGAATTGTCAACATCAAAGTATGTCACAGATTCATCATTCATCATTTCTCATTCATCATTTTTCAAGGCTTAGGCAAAATTTCATTCACCCAGTGCCAAACCAATACAGATTCAAAACCTCGCCCAATGATATAAGTAGCTATTTTTCCTTTCAATTTGAATAAGTCTTTTTCTTTTTCTTCGTACTGCTTCTTTTTCTTTTCAATTAAGTGGGTTAAAGTATCTATATAATCTGCTTCATCTATTTCTAGCATAGCTTTCTTCAGACAATAGGCAGAGATTTTTCGGAATTTTAATTCCTGTTTGATCTTCACTCTTCCCCATTGCTTCATCCTGAATTTGCCTCTTGCATAAGATTTGGCAAATCGCTCTTCATTAAGAAAGTTATCTTCAATTAAATCAACAATAATATCCTCTAGGTCAGCACCATAAATTTTTAAATCTAATAATTTGGATCTGACTTCCTTATGGCAGCGATCTTGATAAGTACAGTATTTTTGTAGTTTACGGAGAGCCCGTTCTTTTTCCGTCAAAAAAAGTTTACCCAATATTAATTTTTTGTTAAGAATTATATATGAAATTGATGCCTGTTATTGATTTTCAATAAATTATACTTAAAATTGCACTTTTTAATGAAAGGTAATAGTTAAAATAATCTTAAAAAAATGTACCTCTCTTAAAAAAGAAATCGTCTTTAAGTAAAATTCTATCTTTTAACAAAAAAATATTAATAACATGGAAGGATTTAGTATGGCAAATGCCATTCCTTGGTTTATGAGTATGTTGCCTAATATCATTGGTGCAGTATTAACTTTAATTATCGGTTTTATGATTGCAGGTATGATAACTCGTGCTGCAAAGAAAATGATGCTTAAGGCCGGAATGGATGAAACCATCACGCCATTTTTAGGCTCTTTAGTAAGTGTTCTTTTGAAAGTAATGGTGGTAATGGCAGCTGCAGGCTTTTTTGGTATAGAAACTACTTCTTTTGTTGCCATTCTTGGTGCAGCGACTTTTGCTATAGGTATGGCAATGCAAGGCAGTTTAGGCCATTTTGCTAGTGGTGTAATGATGTTGATCTTTAAGCCATATAAAGTAGGTGATTTAGTAGATGTTGCTGGTGGTAATGTTGGTTCTGTTGAAGAATTAGGCGTATTCAGCACAGTATTAAGAACTTTAGATAACAAGAAAATTATCGTTCCTAACGGAAATATCACAGGAAATGTAATCACTAACATCTCTGGTCAAGGGGAAGTTGGGGTAGAGTTAACTTATGGTATTGGTTATGGTGATGATATTGATAAGGCAAGAGCAGCTATCCTGAAAGTTGGTAAAGCTTGTCCTTATATCTTAGATGAGCCTGCACAAGGTGTGGTGGTAGCTGAATTAGGAGATAGTTCTGTAAATTTAGCTACTCGTCCATTCGTTAAGAGTGAAAATTATTGGGATGCTTACTTCTACATGCAAGAAAACGTGAAGAAAGAATTTGATGCACAAGGTATCGGTATACCATATCCAACAATGGATATTAATATGCCTAAATAAACCTAGCTAATTAAGTTTATAGTTGTTTTATAGCTTAAGATACTATTTTAGGCTTTCTAAACAGGCGATTATTGGTAACACAATGATTGCCTGTTTTTATTTTTACTGGCTTTATAAAATTGAGGACAGCTAATTGGGCTTATTTCTTAGAATCTATTCCTACCTTTGGGGCTTCTTTTTAGATACTATAGTTTCGATTCCTAAAATGCCATACAAACGATCTATTTTATTTATCCTTTCTACCTTAATCTTTTTAGCCTTAACTTGGATATTGGGGTATCAGATTGATCGTAGCCAATTTTTTTATTTAATTACTCATTATAGCCTTTTCTTTTGCCTATATGTAGCCGTATTTTTTTATAGTAGAAAAAAAGAAACGATCCTGTTTTATACACTACTAGGAATCGCTTTACGATTTATCTTAATCTTTGCCTTTCCAAATTTTTCTGATGATATTTATCGCTTCTTATGGGATGGTCGGTTATTAGTGAATGGAATGAATCCTTTTGATCACTTGCCCTCTTATTATATAGAACAAGGAATAGCAGTGCCTGGGTTGACTCAAGAACTATACGATCAATTAAACTCTCCAAACTATTTTACGGTCTATCCGCCAATCAATCAATTGCTATTTGCTATAGCTGCCTATTGTTCGCCTAACAGTTTTACAGGATCTAGTATTCTTTTAAAGAGTTTTCTTTTTTTATGCGAAGTAGGTAGTATTTATTTAATTATTGATTTGCTAAGGCATTTTCAACTTCCAGAAAAAAATGTATTGCTATATGCACTCAATCCTTTAATCATCTTTGAAATCATGGGAAACGTTCATTTTGAAGGTGCCATGATTTTCTTTTTGTTATTGAGTATTTGGTTAATTGCTATAAAAAATCAATTAGTCTTAAGCGCAATTGCTATGACTTTTTCGATTGCTTCTAAATTGTTGCCTTTAATTTTTCTACCTTTTTTTATTTGGCGATTGTCTATCAAAAAGGAAGGCTTTGGAATAGAATCGACCAACTATTTATCTCTATGGATGGCCAAACTACAAGCAATTAATTGGTCTAAAAACATCTTGTTTTTTGGTGTTTTATTAGGTATACTATTGGTTTTATTTATTCCATTATTTAGTGGTGCTTTTGTATCTAACTTTGGAGCTAGCCTTAATCTGTATTTTCAAAAATTTGAATTTAATGCCAGTATTTACTACTTCATCCGCTGGCTAGGATTCCAATATAAAGGCTATAACATTATTCAGACTTTAGGTCCAATTCTTTCTATAATTGTTTTGGCAAGTATTTTATGGAGAGTATTTAATGAAATAAAACCCAATTGGAACAATTTATTTCCTAATTTACTCTTTGCTATCTGTATATATCTAATTTTGGCATTGACAATTCACCCTTGGTATGTTGCCTTGCCTATTGTATGTTGCTTATTTACCAGATTTCGCTTTCCTATATTGTGGTCTGGGCTAATTTTTCTAACTTACATTAACTATAGTTATGTCAACTACTTTGAAAATTTGTGGATGGTAGGTATAGAGTATGTTTTAGTTGGTATTTTTGCGCTCTATGAAATTTTTTTTTTAAAATGATGAATAGACTTGTTACCCTTTAATCAATACTCCTTTGAAAATGTCTTTTTCCGCTATTTTACCTTAAAAAATGAATCCGTAGCTTGGCTATGCACTGACTTTTTAAGACAAATTATCGAAAAATCCAAATTTCATAGAAGCACTTCTTAAAGGGTAACAAGTCTAATGAGAAATGATGAATACATCACACATTCATCATTGCTCATTGCTCATTCATCATTCATCATTTATGCCATGCGTTTTTTTCAACTACTATTTCTTTCTTTCTTATCCTTGACCGTTCATGCTCAAATAGGAGGGGATAATGTGTATGAATTTTTAAACCTACCTGCTTCAGCTCGAATTACGGCATTGGGAGGCAGTTTGATAACAGTTCAAGATAGTGATATAGCTTTGGCTTATAGCAACCCTGCTGCACTAAATAAAGCAATGCATAATGCCTTAACATTTAATCAAAACTTTCATGTAGCGGGTATTCGGAATGGCTATGTAGCTTATGGTCGACATATAGATAAATGGAAGTCAACAGTCCATGTGGGGATGCAATATATCAACTATGGCGATTTTCAAGCAGCAGATGAATTTGGCAATATTACAGGAACCTTTACAGCATCAGAGTATGCATTTACGGTTGGTGCTGGAAGAGAATTATATGAAAGAATGTCTGTCGGTCTCAATCTAAAAATGGTATCCTCTCAGTTTGAGTCCTATAATTCTTTTGGTATTGCTAGTGATTTTTCAGCTTTATACAAAGTAACAGATAAGAATTTTATTGCCACTTTATTATTTAAAAATATAGGTGCTCAGTTGAGCACTTACCAGTCAGGTACCAAAGAAGACTTACCTTTTGAAATTCAATTAGGGGTTTCCAAAAAATTACAGCACTTACCTTTCAGAGTATCTATTACTGCTCAGCATTTACAACAATGGAACCTTTTATATGATAATCCAAATTCGGAAGAAAATACCTTTTTCTTAGGGGAAGCAGTGACAACCAATAACAATGATTTAATAGATAATCTATTTCGACACTTTATATTTAGTGGAGAATTTTTATTTGGAAAGGCAGAAGTAGTGTCTTTACGTTTTGGTTATAATCATTTTTTAAAACAAGAACTATCTATCAATAATATTAGAAGTTTAGCTGGCTTTTCTGCGGGTTTAGGTATTAAGATTCGTCGATTTAGATTTTCTTATGGTTTAGGTGTGTACCACATTGGTGGCAGTACCAACCATCTTAGTATCGCCACTAATCTTAGTGAGTTTAAAAAAGGGACTAAGAAATAAGCTGTCGGTCGGTAGATGGCCGCTTTGCTGACGGTAAACGATGTAGACTGACTGTTAATTACCTGTAACCGCCAATTTTAATTGGCTGGTTTCCATTCCAATCTAACAAGTTCAATACTTGCTTTGTTTTGTTTGACTTTTATTAAAAAAGATTAAACAAAATAAGCATATCTATGTTAATCCAATACTAATTTACTTTTCATTTTTCCAAAACAAGACAACAATCATATTGGCAACAAAGGCAATTGTTATAGGTTCTGGCTTCTCTGGTATTACTGCTGCCGCTTCTTTAGCACAGAAGGGATATGATGTCACTATTTTAGAAAAAAATAAAGTAGCTGGTGGTCGAGCTAGAAAATTTGAAGTAGATGGCTATACTTTTGATATGGGGCCAAGTTGGTATTGGATGCCCGCAGTTTTTGAGCAATTCTTTACACAATTTGGTAAGCAACTTTCTGATTATTACAAATTAGTCCGATTAGATCCTTCCTATACTATATTTTTTGGTGGTCAGGATATGATGAAAGTTCCTGCCAATATAGATGCACTATATGAGCTATTTGAACACTACGAACCCGGAAGCAGCCCAAAGTTGAAGAAATTTCTAGCGGAAGCAGCTTATAAATATAAAGTGGGAATGGAGGAGTTTGTCTATAAACCGGGAAATTCTGTTTTAGAATTCGCAGATATACGAGTTTTTAAAAGCTTGTTTCGCTTACAAATGTTTTCTTCTATTTCTTCTCAAATTAGAAGTTTGTTTAAACATCCGCAGTTAATTCAATTATTAGAATTTCCAGTTTTGTTTCTTGGTGCGACTCCCCAAAATACACCTGCTATGTATAGTTTGATGAATTATGCAGATTTAGTATTAGGCACTTGGTATCCTTTGGGTGGAATGCACAAGATTATAGAAGGGATGTTAAGTGTGGCAAAAGAATTGGGGGTGAAAATAAAGCTAGAGCAAGAAGTACAATCTATTTACGTGCCGAACGGATATGCGACTAAAGTAATTACTCAAGATCAAGAATATCCTGCGGATGTAGTGGTAGGCAGTGCGGATTATCATCATATAGAGCAGCAGCTATTAAATAAGGAACATCGTCGATACACACCAACTTACTGGGAGAAGCGGACAATGGCTCCTTCTTCACTTTTGTTTTATTTAGGGATTAATAAAAAACTTCACCGACTAACGCATCATAATTTATTTTTTGATGAAGATTTTGAACTGCATGCAGCAGAAATTTATACGAACCCTAAATGGCCAACCGCTCCATTATTCTACGCATGTATGAGTTCTAAAACAGATCATACAGTAGCTCCAGAAGGTTGTGAGAATTTATTTTTATTAGTACCATTGGCTCCAGATCTAGAAGATACACCAGCTTTGAGAGCGAAGTATTACGATATGATAATGGACCGTTTGGAAAAACTAACCCGACAAACTATAAGGGATTCCGTAGTCTACAAGCGGAGTTTTGCCCACAATGATTTTAAAGCAGACTACCATGCTTTTAAAGGAAATGCCTATGGCTTAGCCAACACGCTTATGCAAACGGCTATCCTAAAACCCAAAATGAAAAGCCAAAAAGTCAAAAACCTTTTTTATACTGGGCAATTAACAACACCTGGACCAGGTGTGCCCCCATCTATTATTTCTGGACAAGTAGTGGCGGAAGAGATTTTTAAAAGTATCAAACCGTAAACATAGAGGTTAGGAGATAAGTTAGAACACAGAGACACAGAGTGCACAGAGTTTTATTATCCTCTGTGTACTCCGTGCCTCCGTGTTCATTAAGACTTTTAAACTCTGAAAATCAAAAGTCATGATGCACCTATACGACAAAACATGCAAGGAGTGTGCTCAACTTATTACCAATAGGTATAGCACTTCTTTTTCTATGGGGATACGGGTTTTTGAAAAAAAACTACGCGCTCCTATTTACGCAATCTATGGGTTTGTGCGGTTTGCAGATGAAATAGTAGACACCTTTCATCAGCATGATAAAGCGTATCTATTAGATAAATTTAGAAAAGATACCTATGAAGCTATTGAACAAGGGATTAGTTTAAATCCAGTATTGCACGCTTTTCAAGAGGTCGTTAAGTTATATAATATAGAACGAGAATTGATAGACGCTTTTTTGGATAGTATGGAAATGGACTTACATTTTCAGAACTATGAGGATGCGCTTTATCAACAATATATATATGGTTCTGCGGAGGTAGTAGGATTAATGTGTTTAAGAGTATTCTGTGAAGGAGATACCGCTAATTATGATCGCTTAAAACCTAATGCAAGAAGTTTAGGCGCAGCTTTTCAAAAAATCAACTTTTTAAGAGATATGAAAAGCGATTTTGATGATCGAGGCAGGGTTTATTTTCCAGGAGTTGACTTTTCTACCTTTTCACAAGTAGATAAAGATTTAATAGAGGCAGATATAAAAAAAGATTTTGATGCTGCTTATCAAGGAATTATTCGCTTACCTAAAGGAGCTAAATTTGGTGTTTACTTAGCTTATATATACTATCTGAATTTATTTAAAAAAATCAAACAATCTCCTGCTACTAGAGTGGTCAATGAACGCATCCGAGTTACGGATAGAAGAAAGGTATTCCTGTTGTTTAAATCAGCATTTAAAAGCCGATTGGGAATGATTAGTTAGTTTTAAATGATGAATGAGAAATGATGAATACATCACGCATTCATCATTAGGGGTGTTCAGAAAAAATTTAGACCATGAAATTTTCATAAATTTTTTAAGATGAATAAGATTCACCTTAATAGCTATGCCTTAATCCTGCTCATCTTTTATCGGCATCATCATAATGCCATATAATGCCATTTCTACTAAATTTCTCTCTTTTTCCAAGTAATAGTATTCTGAAGGGTTTTCTTATAAAAAAGTATTCGCTAAAAATTA
>CAZXYA010000181.1:0-6411 GCA_964644655.1 uncultured Saprospiraceae bacterium
TTATAGATGGTTTTGAACATTTTTTTAGTTTTTTGTCGATATTTTAAGTCTCCTGACGACTGTGAATAATATACTAGTTTTATTCATACGGTCGTCAGGAGACGACGAGATAAAGGATTCGAGTCTGGAGACTCGAACCATCGGAATCATTTTGTTTTATTTTCTAGTTAATTATCTTCAATATTCCGTTCTAATAATTTAAAATAAGGGGCAATCATTACTTTGTCAGGTGGTTGATTCAAGGTGATACTTAACCGATTATTGATTTTAGCAACCTTGTGTTTTTTCAAATAAAGCTCCTTCCCATCCTTATCAAAAGCACCAATTTCTACATAATCTTGTAAGGGCAAAGAAGTCATCATTTCTTTAGTATCAGCAATTTGTTCCTGAAGAGAAATACTATTTTTAGCCGTATAAATTTTCTCTTCGCCTGCTGCTATTCGATGTTTGCTAATCAAAAATTGTAGGTCAGTTTGAAAGGTACCATTAGCTAATTGGGTAGTTTCAATACGATGCATTCGGTTGTCATAAAAAGTAACGTGTTCAAATAAATCTCTTATTAAATATTGCAGCGAATCTGGAGTAACTTTCCGTATTTCTTCGACTAGATTTACCGCTGTCCCAAAAGGCGCAGACTTTAACCGAAATTTGTCGTAGAAATTTTTGATACCTTGATTCAATCTTTTTTCGCCGATATATTCGCTAAGGGTATAAAAGGTTAGACTGCCTTTAGCATAGTTTAAATGAGCTTCCCTATCAGCTAGGAGTAAACATGGTTCTTGATGACCTTGATGCCTGCGACCACTTAAATACCATGCTCTTTCATTCGCTAAAAAAGCCCGCATTTTCGTTTTGCCAAATTCTTTTTCCAGGCATTTCATGGTGGTATATTGGCATAAGGCCTCCATTAGCATATCCGACCCTTTGGCAGCAGCGGGATTTAATTGTAATTTCCACCATTGATGACTAAATTCATGGACCGCTATAAAAAAAGGCGTATTGGCACCCGCATTTTTGGTGGTATCCGCTTTGGAAATGAAACCTGCTGTTTCAGAAACAATCATGATACCTGAAAATGACGCTCCACCATAGCCATAAATACTTGGGGTTTCCACAATTTTTGCTTGTTTCAAGGGATATGCGCCAAAGTTTTCAGTATTATACGTCAAAGCTGCTTTTAAGCCACGGAGCATTTCATTCGCATTATAGTCATGTTGTGGATGGTGATAAATAGCTAAATCTATCGTTTTCCATTTGTCTTTTTGGATGGCATAATCCGCAGAAAAATAAGCACCATATAAAGGCATTTTTTGTGGCGTCTTATAGTGAAAATAAGCACGATTATCAACTATCCACTTTTTTTGTAAGTCTCCTGGCGCGAGGGCAATTTGATTTTTATCTGTACTGACTATAGTTTCAAAATCAACCCAATCTGCATCTTGAGATTCATGCATTGTTAAAGATGAAATAGTATCATAAGGTGATGGTAAATCTTCATTCATCCAATAGCCGATTCTTGGAAATAAAGGCGATTGCATGACTGTTCCATTTTTTACAACAGGGCTACGCCTTCGGAGGACGGTATTTGTTGGATTTTTTATTTCAAAATTGCCGATTAGGGTATCTCCAGGTTGCATTTTTTGCTGGAGTTGGAATAACTGAAAAGCAACAGGTATTCCATAAATCATGATGGCAGTATCCGATAATAGCAGATTGACTGATTGATTAAAAGAATAATTTGCTTGATTCCCCAATACAGAAAAAATAAGTAGAGAGTCGATAACTTCCGTCGTCGTATTGACTAAAGTATGCTTCCCTCTCATCACATAATCATTTGACTCAGGAAAGAGTTGCATGTCTACAAATACCGATTTAATTTTTGGTTGTGCTAAATTTTTAAAAGTAGTGAATTGAGTGTCCATTTTTTGTTCAATCCGTTCCTTTGTTGCTGTTGTCCAACCTTTAGTCAATACTTGGTCTTCGTACCAAATAAAACTACCTAAGCTAAAAAAAGTAATTAATAAGCTAATCATTGAGATGCCTACTTTGCCTTTTGCTTTGCTTAATGCTACTTGAAATCTTTCTTTGAAAGTTGTATTTAAGCTTCGGTTCCACCAGCAATAAGTGCCGACTAATAAAAATAGCCCAAATACCCCCCAATACAATTTGTATAAAAAATAAAGGGGTAGGGACGTGGCATAATCCGTCATATCAGAATAATGAAAAGCTGGGCCCCAGTTATATTTAAAAATAGCATGGTCAATACCAATTAAATGTAAGTGAGCAATGCCTGTCCATCCCATAAATAACATAAAAAAGCCGAGATAAGCATTGCTAAATAAAGTCTGTATAAAAAGCGCAATACAAGCCCAAAGGATAAAAACAATCCATTGCAAACCAAATAATTCAAAGAGATAATGTCCTATTTCAAAATCATAAAATCCATTAGCTATTTGTACTAAAATACCACCAATAAATACCAATAATAACAGCATGGCTTGCATTTTCAACAAGGCTAAAAACTTGGAAGTCAAGAAGACCCAAATTTTTACTGGTGTGCTGCCTACTAGACCACGGATATGACTATTTTTGTCCCGATGAACTAATAAACCTGCGTACAAAAAAGTCAGTATAATAATGGTAATCGAGGCATAGTGCATGGGGAAACCTAACATCTTCCAAGTCATTGGTAAAGTTTCTAGACCATAAGCAGGATTGATTTCTGCTTGCTTAAAAATAATGACGCCAATGCCAGCAATTAATACACTAAAAAATAAACCACCACTCAGAATGTATTTTAAATCAAATAAGGATAATTGCCAGACGGTTTTTAGTTGTTGTTTAAAGGAATAATCAAAGTTGACTTTTGGTAGTTGGACTTTGATGACATGACGAAATAAGTTTGTAGTTTGCACATTATTTCTCCCCCTTTGGAGGGGGCTGGGGGGAGGAACAAGATGTATTCCTAAGAGTCTAGTAATCCTCCCCCTAACCCCCTCCAGAGGGGGAAATGACCTTGTACAAATTAGCAAGCTAAAGGTTTTAAAATTAAGAGTATTTTGCTGAAATTGAAATTTTCGATATAGCCAAGTACCTAAAATTATCGTTATACTTAACCAGATTAAGCGGTTATAAAAAACTAGTTTTCCAAATGGCAGCATGAATTGATTTCGCTCTACTAAGGTCCAGTTTTTGGTGTAGAAATTAGTAGCAAATTGTCCAAAAGGGTCTAATAAAGCAGCTAGAACGGCATCATTTTCATGCCCCAAAGTACTGCTAATTCCCATTTGTAGAAAATAAAGTAGTAGTACTCCAATAAAACCCGCATAGATATTTCGAGTGAATAAAATGATGGCAAAAACAATCGTTCCAAATAATAGAATATTAGGAATTAAATAGATACCATAGATATATAAATAAGTGATTGGATTGAAGTTAGTTACCAAATTGGGGTCATGTCCAGGAAATCGTGCCCCTAAAAATATGCCTATACCATAAAAAATAATAATGAGTATAGCCATCAAAAAAGCAACGCTAAATTTAGCACCTAAAAAGTCTTTTTTGGTAATGGGAAAAGAATATAATAAGGCATGTGCCTGTTGGTGAAAATCCCTCGCTAAAGTTCGACCGAAAATAGTCGGCAACAAGAATAAAATAAAAATCAAAAACTTATTAATAATTGCGAAAATGCTACTAGGGGAATTGGCAATTTTTACGATTTCAGCTGCGCTCATTTTTTCTGCAAATACCCCTGCCCATTCTGCTGCTTGCAACATTGGCAATAGGCAGAGGAAAAAGGCATAAACATAAGTAGCCGGTTGTTTAAGCCAGTAGTTGAATTCGTATTTGACGATAGTTGAATACAATATTAAAAAATTTGTTTTTATTTTAAAAATTTAAAACTTTTTATTAAATTTGTGCTGAGACTTAACAAAAACTATTAGAAAACTAAACCTTTCCAAAGTGGATAAACAAGTAAAACTTGCACTCAAACAACTCAATTTTCGTTGGAAAGCTAAACACTTGAACCATATTGTCGAAAATATTGTATTTAAAAAACGGAATATTTCCTTTTTGGCTATTAATGCTTTGTTTCGGCAGAAAAGTGCTAAAGTTGAAGATTCTATATTACCATTTAGAGATAGTTATATTATTAGTGATTTTGTTCCTGTTCAAAAAAACGATAATTTGCGAAAGAAAGCGGATGTTTTATTCGTTACATTTAGTTTAGATAGACATTATAATATTATTGTTTCAACTGCATATTCAGAAAATGATGACTGAAAAAGAAATAGAAGCAATGGAAGATAAAATTCATTCCATGAGTGTTGCTGAACTAAAAGCGATGGCTAAAAATGCTCGATTTGTTACCACAATTGGTGAAATTGGCGAACAAGCTGAAGAAGAACCCGACCCTGAATGGGTAGACTTATTGCAATCTATGTCTGCCACTCAATTAAGAGCATTTCACGAAAACGGCACTTTTATCAATATGACTGATAAGCAACAAAAAATGCTAGATAAAGAACTACGCAAACAGAAAGCTGCTAAAACAGGCTTGTCCAAAAAGGTCATCAAAAAAATTGAAACCAATAAACAAAAAGCCACACTTGAAGAAATCATTGCTTATTGCACAGGTTTACAAATTAGTTATAAGGACTTTTTACCAGAGTTATTTAGTGCTTCTAATTAATATTTCAATCAACATCTTAAATAATTTTTAATTAAAATTGTAAGAAACAGTTTAGTTTATGACAGCAGCAGAAGTTACATCTTCTTACGAAATCGAACGAAACAAACCAATACCTAATAGAATTCATGGGGTTTTACAAGGAGATTTAGTTTTTCTTTTAAATCTCCAATACAGGAAGAAGTATCAATTTTCTTCAGAAGTTAGTTTAGCAACTTCTCCTAGTTCTACTCCTGATATTTGTATTTTCCCAAAAAGGAAACTTGATATTATGGAAGTGGAAGCTAAAGAAACAGAAGCTCCAATTACAACTATAGAAATTCAATCGCCCAGTCAATCTCCAGATGAATTAGTGAAAAAAATTCATCAATTATACTTTCCAATGGGGGTGAAATCTGCTTGGTTAGTCTTACCTGCATTAAAAGCAATTCAAGTTATTACCCCTGATGAACAGGTCTTATTTTCAAAAGGAAAATTAAAAGACCCCGTAACCAATATCGAATTAGACATTAAAGAGATATTTGAAAATTTGAAATAGCAATTAATTGCTGTCGTTTTTTAAAGCAATAAAATATACATCTTCCAAATTCGGTTCAGTCATCACAAAGTCATTAGCAGGTTGTTCCATTGCATGCACTCGAATATTAATCGAATTATCCTGATTATAAGTAGAAGACAAAACCTCAAACTGCGCTTCTGCACCTTCCAACTCCTCCCGACTTACGTTCTTTGTCCAAATTTGCCCCTCAATTTCTTTAGTCGCTGCTAATGGCGTAACCTGTTTTAACACTCTACCGCCGTTCATAATGGCTAAATCTGTACATAATTCTTTTACGTCATCTACAATATGTGTAGAAAAAATAACGGTATTATGCGTTCCAATTTCTCGCAGAATATTTAAAAAACGATTTCTTTCCGCAGGGTCTAATCCTGCTGTCGGTTCATCGACAATAATCAATTGTGGATTGTTTAACAATAATTGCGCAATGCCAAAGCGCTGTTTCATCCCACCCGAATAACCACTTACATGCTTTTTGCGCACGTCCCATAAATTGGTTAATTCTAATACTTCTTGTATCAATCTTTTTCGGTCTGCTTTGGAAGCGACCCCCTTTAACGTAGCAAAATAATCCAATAAACTTTCCGCTGATTCTTTCGGATAAACGCCAAATTCTTGGGGCAAATACCCCAATATTTTTCGCAAACTCATTGGGTCTTTAAATACATCAATCCCTTTAAAAGTAATGCTGCCCGAATCTGCACTTTGCAAAGTAGCAATCGTTCGCATCAAAGTAGATTTACCTGCACCGTTTGGCCCTAATAAACCAAACATGCCCGTGCCGATTTCGAGATTCAGATTATCCACAGCTTTCACGCCATTATTATAAACTTTAGTGAGGTTGGAAATACTTAGACTCATGCTTTGTTTTTTGAAGACGATTGATTGGTTGAAACGTATCAGATAACTCCAAGTTATCGGATACATTTAGCCCAAAATAAAACGTCAAGTGATTTCTATGCTACAAAGCTAATCGAAAAGTATCCTTTTATCTATTTTAAATGGTGAAGGGCTGTAAAATCGTGGTGAACATACAGGATGACGGGATGATGCAAGATTAACAAGATGTGATACACACAAGAAGCACTAATTTAATATGTGAGCTATCCGTGTTAAAACCATCCATGTTAAAAATCTGTGTTATTAAAAATCCGTGTTAAAA
>CAZXYA010000181.1:6511-14822 GCA_964644655.1 uncultured Saprospiraceae bacterium
ACTGTCTGTGTTAAGCATCCATGTTAAAAATCTGTGTTATTAAAAATCCGTGTTAAAAACTGTCTGTGTTAAGCATCCATGTTAAAAATCTGTGTTATTAAAAATCCGTGTTATTAAAAATCCGTGTTAAAAATTGTCCGTGTTAAACATCCACATTAAAAAGAGCATCCTATTACCAACTCTATCCGTATCTGTATGTAGCAATCCATTTCCTCATCGAAACACTATCCAAAAAAATGGCAAAGAAAAAAGCAAAATCAAAAAAACAAAAGGTAAATATAAAAGTAGCCAAACCAACAAGCTTCTGGAAAAACAGCCAATTGCTAGTACCCATTTTAGGGGTTTTAGCCATTACTTTTGGTTTATTTAGCACGACGCTACAATATGATTTTGTGAATTGGGATGACCCATTAAATATCTTAGAAAACCCACATTTACAAACCTTTGATTGGCAAAGTATTCAAGGCATCTTTTCTAGCACCGTAATTGGGAATTATAACCCCTTGACAATTCTGACTTTTGCGATAGAAAAAGCGATTTTTGGTTTAAACCCAATGGTTTTCCACCTCAATAACGTCCTATTGCATTTAGTTTGTGTCTTTTTGGTGTACCGGATTGCCTTATTATTAAACTTATCGCCAATGGCGGCGGCAATCGTCGCCTTATTATTTGGGATACATCCGATGCGAGTAGAATCGGTGGCTTGGATTACCGAAAGAAAAGACGTTTTATTTGGTGCTTTTTATTTAGGGGCAATCTATCAGTATATTCGGTATTTAAATACGAATAGAAGCAATCAAAAAATATTCTGGTCAATTATCGTTTTATTTATTTTATCGCTTTTTTCAAAAATACAAGCAGTAGCATTACCGCTTTCTTTTTTAGCAATAGATTATTGGTTTAAGCGACCAATAAACTGGCAATTGGTTGTAGAAAAAATTCCTTATTTTATATTGTCTTTATTGGTTGGTCTATTAGGGGTCTTTTTATTATCCAATGAAGGGTCTTTGGAAGAATTAGCTACTTATACTTTTATTGATAGATTATTTATTGGTGGTTATTCCTATTTGATTTATTTAGTAAAGTTTGTTTATCCTTATGCCATGTCTCCGCTTTATGCTTATCCATCTAGTTTAGGTGTACAATTCTACGTTGGAACAGCAGTATCCTTAGGGTTAGTAGGTGGTCTATTTTATGCGTTTACAAAAGGGCATCGAGTTTTAGTTTTTGCTTTTGCTTTTTTTACGGTTAATGTATTTTTTATGCTGCAAATAATCGGGGCAGGACAGGGATTTTTGGCAGACCGTTTTACCTATATCCCTTATTTGGGTTTGTTTATAGGAGTAGCTTATGGATATGAAAAAAGCGTGGCTAATAAATCATTGGCAACTTTTTTACCCATTGGGATGGGGGCTTATTTGTTGGTATTTGCCTATACGACTTGGCAGCAAAACAAAATCTGGCAAAACGGAGAAACACTTTGGACCGATGCTATCAATTACGACGAAAGGGCTATTACGCCTTGGACAAATCGAGCCGATTATTACCAAGCTACTAAACAATTGGATTTGGCTTTAAAGGATTATGAAAAGGCAGTAACGATTGAACCTAAAAAAGGAACATTATATAATAGCTGGGGCAAGACGTTTTTTGATTTAGGACAAATTCCACAAGCGATTGAAAAGTATAATATTGGTATTAATTTACCCAAGCCTTTTGGAGAAATTTACATTAACCGAGGGGTGGCCTATGCTGCTCAAAGTAAATTTTCCGAAGCTTTGACTGATATTAATAAAGGACTTGATTTGGATGAAAATAATGCAAACGGCTATTTAAATCGAGCACTCATTAACTATAGTAGGAATCAATTAGCTAAAGTTATCCCTGATTTAAATCGGTACTTTTCAATGAAACAAGGAACTGCGGAACAATGGTATATTTTGGGCCTAAGTTATCGAAATACAGGTGATGCACAGTCTGCAATCATAGCCTATAATAATGCTATACAAATTAGTCCTTCCGATAAACGATTGTATAATAGTCGAGCGAATGCATACCAAGCATTGGGAAAACAGTCGGAAGCTGCACAGGATTTAGCTATGGTGAAAAGACTTTAATGCCCATCCCAAACCCCAGCTTTTAGCCGCCGAGTGACCTCAAAAAAATAACTTGTTGCCTTTGTTTTGGTGAAATTTTCCGAAATAGCCTTGCTGGTTGAGAAAATTACGGCAAGACGAAGACTAAAGTTAACAAGTTATTTTTTATTACTACAAGGCGGCGTTTTCAAAAAGTGTACGATAGAGAATTATTTTTTGATGGAAAATAGCATGAAGAAGTGTAAGCTTCTGAACCGCCTAAGCGGACGGGATGCCAATCCGTTGAAAATTAAAAGTAATTGTGTGTTGGTACTTACTATATAAAATGAGCTTACTATAGTATAATTGATTGTTGTTTAGACGACTATTTAATACTTTGTTCTTATCAGAAATGCTTTACCTTTAGGGGGAGAAGATTTAATTGAATAATAACGGATTCATTGAGCTAGATATTTTTTATCAGAAAATCCTTCTAGTTTATATATTTTGTCTCTAAAAAAACGTGTACCATGTTTAAAAACTTTCTTAAAATCGCCGTTCGAAACCTATGGAAAAATAAAGGTTTTTCCTTTATCAATATCGCTGGATTAGCACTTGGGATTACGAGTTGTTTATTAATTCTACTATATGTGAGTGATGAATGGAAATATGATGGTTTCCACGAGAAAAAAGATGATTTATACCGAATCACTACTTTAGAATCTGATAAAGGCGCAGAACGAATGTTGGCGAATGCTTATTATCCGCTTCAACCTGTGCTAGAAGCTGCCTTACCTGAAAATAGTAAAGTCATTCGCTATTTTCCTAAAAGTGTTTCGATAAAAAATGCAGCATCGAATGAAATCCAGCAAGCAGAAGAATTTTTCTTTGCTGATAGCTTATTCTTTGATTTATTTTCTTTTGATTTTATTCATGGGAATGCGACGACTGCCTTGGCAGCGGCTAATAGCGTAGTCCTCACGGAAGCCGTAGCCCAAAGACATTTTGGTAAAGAAAACCCAATTGGTAAATTATTTATCATCGAAGAAAAAGCAGACTTTTTTGTGTCTGCTGTTGTGAAGAATCCGCCCATTAATTCTAGTTTACAATTTGAGTACATTGCGCCTATGAGTGGAACGGCGGCTATCTTAGGACAAAATTATTTTCACCCAATTGGTTCTTGGTTTCATCCATCTATTTATACTTTTGCCTATGTGCCGAATAAAAATTTTGTAGCGAATTGGGAAACACAAAGACCTACCTGGGAAGAGAATGCTTTATCAGCAATGGTTAAAGATCGTTATGATTTTCAATTTCAACCTGTTGAAGCCATGCACTTTCAGGCAATGGATAATGACTTAGCGCCCGCTATAAAATCCTCTTTTTTATGGATACTATTAGCAATTGCCTTTTTAATTTTGGGAATAGCGAGTATCAATTATATTAATTTAGCTTTGAGTAGGTTAATCAAACGATTTCCAGAGATTGGCATGAGAAAAGTACTAGGGGCAGAAAATAGGAATATCTTACAACAAATGTCTGTCGAAGCATTGCTTTATGTGGGTATTTCCTTGACGGTAGCAATTGGTTTAGCCCAATTTAGTATGCCTGCTTTTAATCAATTGACGGATAAACAATTAAGCTTATGGAACGGAGAACATAATTTAGTATGGGCAATTATACTAGGCATTGTGCTATTAATTACTTTTTTAATTGCCTTGTTTCCCTATTTTGGTTTAATTAGATATGAGATTATTGGCATTTTAAAGGGAAAATTAACCACCAAAAACAAATCTGCTAGTGCTTTTTCTTTAAAAAATAGTTTAGTCGTTTTCCAATTTATTGCGGCTATTGGTTTAATTATCGCCACTTTAGTTATCCAAAATCAATTGAATTTTTTGACCCAAAAAGATTTAGGTATTCATACAGAACAAGTAATGGTCGTTCCGATTAGAGATGCAGCAGTACAAAAGAATTTTAATGCCGTTAAAAATAATTTATTAGAACAATCAGGTGTAACCGCTGTTTCAGCCATTTCTAATTTTCCTTGGGAAAATGGATTCTATGATTTTCCAACTAAAATAACAGGAGAAGGACTCAACGAAGATATAAGCACACCTACGCTTTTAGTAGACGCTGATTTTTTTAATACGATGGGCATTCAAATGCACGAGGGGCGTTCTTTTTCTAAAGAATTTGGCTCAGATGAAGGGGCAGCCTTTGTCTTGAATCAAGCAGCAATTCGCAAATTTAATATCACTAAAAAAGAAGATATGCGAATTTCTATGTCACATATTGCTTCTGACGGGCCTAAAGAAGGTGGCATTATTGGCGTGACTAAGGATTTTCATCTAAGGTCTTTGCATAATCCTATTGAACCATTGATTATGACGGTTTCTCCAGAAACTTATTATTTGGATAATTTTGTCATTCGTTTGGAAACAGCTAATCTACCCAGTACCATCAATAGTTTATCTCAAAAATGGTCAAAAGTAGTGCCCAATCGACCTTTTGAATATTTCTTTTTAGACGATGCCTTTGAAAAATTATACCGCAAAGAAAGTAGAATGAGTACTATTTTTCAGTTTTTTACTTTCTTGGCGCTGTTCATTGCCTTTTTAGGATTACTCGCCTTGTCTGCTTTAGCTGCCCAACAGCGCACTAAAGAAATAGGTATCAGAAAAGTATTGGGGGCCTCCGTGGGTAGTTTAGTTCAATTATTAGCCAAAGACTTTTTAAAATTAGTGTTAGTTGCCCTAGTACTAGTCTCTCCTATAGCTTGGTATTTTATGAATCAATGGCTGGATAATTTTGCTTACCATATAGATATTCGATGGAGCATTTTTGCGATTGCAGGATTGTCAACGATTATCGTCGCTTTTTTAACGGTCGGTTTTCAGGCATTTAAAGCTGCTGTTATTAATCCGGTGGATTCTTTGAAGAATGAGTAGTGAATATTTAGGGACAAACAACGGTATACAGTTATTTTAGGATACGGATGAAATGAGATTTTTTGCTTTCATCACGAAAAAAAAGCCTTTGGTAAGTATAATTCGCTTATCAAAGGCTTTTTTTGTTATTTGCGATTGTATTTCCTGTAGCCAAGCTCTGCTTGGTATAATTTGTAAAGTGAAAAACATGAATCGTTATTTAAAAAATATAACTGCTTTTTTATTAAATAATACCATTTGGATTTATTTGATACTGTTCTTGTTCTTTAGTTTTTTACTAAATGCTTCTATGGTATTAGAGACTATAGGAAATTATTTATTTTATACTGGCAGCCTTTCTTTACTATATTTACCTGTTTTATTATTTGCTTTTTTTCGGCAATTTTTGACGAACAAATTGCCAACCTGGTTATTGAGTTTTCTTTGGCTATTGACTTTTGTCGCTTATCCCTTTTTCCTTTTTTTAATAAGAGATAGTTTTTTGTCAGACTTATTTCCTGTTGATAATTACCTACATGGTAATGAAGATATACCTGCCTTTCTTTATTCTTTTTTGTTGACTGTTAATGCTGGTATTTTAGCTACTGAATTAGCCATTTTATATAATAATCATTTTTTGATTTGGTTAAAAAATCATCGATGGTTTCAGCAATTTGATTTAGATAAAATGATATTAGTTTTAGCTAGTTTGGTCATTGCTTTTTTTACGTTTTGGGCAACGGTTGACTTATTAGAAACTAATAAAACTAAAGGGGTATTTATTCTTTTACAAGCCATACCACTTTTTGCAATCAACCTCTTTCAAATTACTTTAATTATACTTGGATATTATACCTATTATTATGTTAATAAATATTATTTAATTCCTGAAATTTTAAGTAAGAAAGGGATGATATATTATGGTTTTGGTATGGTAGGGTTCATTTTAATTACCTATCCTATTCTCGTGTTTTTAATTCGATTAATTCCTGTTATTCAAAGTTTAGAAGTAGGTATGTTTGTAGAAAATACCCATCCATTTGCTAAAGATAAAGGACTTATTCCTTTCCTCATTATGTTTTTTAGTGTTCCAGTAATCGTTGCCATGCAATGGTTTGAACAAAATAGTCAAATTGCCAACTTAGAAAAAGAAAAATCGGCTACCGAACTCAATTTATTAAAACAACAAATCAATCCGCATTTCTTTTTTAATACTTTGAATAACCTCTATGCTTTAAGTATAGTTAAGGATAAACAGACACCAGAGGTGATTATGCAATTGTCCGAGTTGATGCGCTATGTAATTTATAAAGGAAAGGAAGAAACGGTCTTATTAAAGGAAGAAATAAAATACATCGAAGATTATATTCAATTACAACAAATTCGTTTGCATAAACAACTGGATTTTCGTTTTGATAAATTCATTGCTGACGAAAAACTGAATATACCACCTTTATTATTTATCACTTTTGTAGAAAATGCTTTTAAGCATGGCATTGAACCCGCAGAAAGAGATTGTTTTTTGCATCTTTCTTTGAAAAGTGATGCAAAACAAGTGATTTTTACTTGTGAAAATTCTGTAGAAGAAAAAAATACCGCTCCTGCTGGAATTGGTTTGCAAAATTTAAAAAAACGTATGACATTGCGATTTCCGAATCAACATGAAATAGTAGTGGACGAAAAAGCTAATCATTTTAAAGCTACTTTGCGTATATATGATTTTGTAGATTAAAATGATAGCATGCATAACTATATTCAAAACCTAAGAAAACTAATCGGGAATCGAAAGTTTATTCATCCTGGCGCTAGAATTATTGTAGAAAATGAACAAGGTCAAATTTTGATGATTCGGCGAAAAGATAATGGAAATTGGGGTTTGCCAGCAGGGGGCTTAGAAGAAAATGAAACGATACAAGAATGTATTATCCGAGAAGTAAAAGAAGAAACAGGATTAGATATTTTAGCATTACAAGTAATCGGCATTGGTTCTGACCCTATTATTGAAACCATAAAATATCCGAATCAAGATGTTGTTCAGTATTTTAACATAGAATTTTATAGTAATCAATTTAGTGGAGCAATAGCTGTTTTAGATGAAGAAGAGATTTTATCTGCGGAATTTGTAGCTAAAGAAATGATTCAATCATTACCAGAGAATGAACAGCATACTTTTAAAAGTTTGGCTTATTTTGAAGAACATGGGCAGATTTATTTCTCCTGATTTTAAACCTAATAAACATGAATCAAACACCATTAAAAGCATTAATCATAGACGATGAACCATTGGCGCACATGGTTATTTTGGAGTATGTCAAAGACATATCTTTTATTGAAATAGTGGGGCAATGTAATTTAGCGACAGAAGCCATAGCTTTCTTGCAGAACAAAGCAGTAGACTTGCTTTTTTTGGATATAAATATGCCGAAAATTAAAGGATTAGATTTTCTACGGACTTTAAAAAATCCACCTTTGGCAATTATTACTTCTGCCTACCAAGAATATGCATTAGAGAGTTTTGAATTGGATGTTTGTGATTATTTATTAAAACCTTTTCGCTTTGACCGTTTTTTAAAAGCAGTAAATAAAGCACAAGAAATGTATCAGTTACGAGAGGGGAGTGCTATTAACGAAACGCCTAAAAAAGAAGTAAACACGACTTTATTTATAAAAGCAGATAAGCGTTTAATCAATGTCGATTTATCCGAAATTTATTATTTTGAAAGCTATGGCAATTATGTGAAAGTTTGGCTAAAAGACCAATTTCATTTGACGCCTCGAACACTTATTAGTTTTGTGGCACAAGTTCCTGAAAATGATTTTTACAGAATTCATAAATCCTTTTTGATTAATCGAAAATACATTGATTATGTGGAAGGAAATTTTTTATTAATGAAAAACGGAAAGCAGTTGCCTATCGGGAAAAATCATCGGTCTGATTTTAAACGATTTTTAAAATGATTCCCCAACAGAAGTTGAGCCTTCATTTATTGTTTGGTCATACTAAAATCGGTTGTAAAATACAATAGGAATGAATGCCAAATAAGAAATAGCTGTAAAATGCAATTTGTGGGCTAATAATAATCTCAAATAGGTAGATGATTTAAAAAGAATAGGATAAAGTTAGGGGATTACTTTGGAATAGCAATAAAATATTTGATACTTTAAAATATATTCTAACTACCACTTACTACATTGTCAAAAAAAAATCTTGTCATTTTGCTCGTCGCCTATGGCGACTCGCAAATGGGATTTAAAGGAGGCAAAAAATTGAATTTTCCAACGGAAAATTCAATTTTTTGCCTCCTT
>CAZXYA010000182.1:0-14791 GCA_964644655.1 uncultured Saprospiraceae bacterium
CTCCAGCGTCCATTACCGTTTTTAATGCTAGAAAATTAGCGGCCTCCCCCAATGATAATCCTATTCGGAATTTAGTTAGTGCTCCAGGTGTAACGGTTCAGCAACAATCCGCGGGTCGGATTAATGTTCAATTACGTGGAGATGGTGGGCTTTTTGGTTCGGCCTCCTTTCCAATTTTAGATTATCGGTCTTTATCAGGTCCTGGTTTAGGTACTTTTGATGCATTAAATTCTCCTTTAAATAATGTGGATATTGAACGAATTGAGGTAGTTAGAGGGCCAGGTTCTGCTTTATATGGCCCAGGGGTAACAGCAGGAGTGGTTCATTTTATTAGTAAATCACCGATTGACAAGCCGGGAACAACTATTCAATTAGTCGGAGGAGAATTGGCTACTTTTGGTGTTTCTGCTAGACATGCTACCAAAATATCTGATAAATTTGGTTTTAAGTTAAATGCAGTCTATAAACGTGGCGATGAATTTACCTTAGACCCCAATGACCCTGAAGAGGCTGCACAAATAGCCAAATTTCAGACAACTGTTACAGAACCTGCGATTACCGATGGTGTAGTAGATGTTACCATCCCTGGCACCACCTTATTAACAGAAAGAGATTTAGACCCAGACGGGGATGGAAATCCATTGCAAGATAATTGGAGTCAAGCTGTTTTTACAGGTACTTTGGAATTTAGGCCTCAAGATGATTTATCAATCAATGTTGCAGGAGGATTTAATACGGCCTCTGCTGTCTTTTTTAATAGTCAAGGAGAAGGATTAGCTCAATCTCAAGAAACTTGGGGACAAGTAAGAATGCAAAAAGGAGGGCTATTTGCACAAGCGTTTATTTTAGCAAATGATGGTGGCTCACCAGAAAATCCTTCTTTTTTATACCAGACAGGCAACAGAACTTCTATTGAAAGAAAACAACTGGAGGCACAAGTGCAATATAATTTTGATTTACCAAATTTATTAAACTCCACTTGGACCGCAGGATTTGACTTTCGACAATCTATTGGCGATAGCAGAAATTTGGTCTATGGTAGAAATGAGCAAGATGATGACTTTAGTATAGCAGGTATTTACTTGCAAGGTAAATTTGCTTTGGCCGATAAATTGGATTTAGTCTTAGCAGGTAGAGGAGACCGATTTAATTTTTTAGATGAAACAGCCTTTTCTCCAAGAGCAGTTTTAGTTTATAAGCCTTCACCAAAACATACTTTCCGATTTGGGTATAATAGAGCAGTAGGTTCTCCTTCCCAATTACAAGTTAATATTGATTTCCCTGTATCTTCTCCCGTCCCAGGTGCTTATGATATTTGGTTGGTTGGTAATAAAAATGAACAAACTTTTGCCGCCAATCCTGAAATAAAATTTAATGGAGTATTACCTTTCCCTAATATTCCAGTTGGCACACCAGGCTTACCTTTAGGTTTTGTACAAGGAGCGGTTACCCAAGCCGCAGGTGCAGATATTTTAGCAGGCGTTGCTCAACAATTAACGATGGCGAATCCAGCATTTGCTGCATTAATACCAGGCATCAATGCCTTCTTGACCAATCCTGCCAATTTTGCTACTGGGACAACAGGTACATTAGCAGGCATCAACCTTTTTAATCGCCAACCACTAGGTTTAACTAATGCACCCGCAGCCAGCTTAAGAAACGAAGATACTTGGGAATTTGGCTATAAAGGATTAATTGGAGATAAATTAGGCGTGTCTTTAGATGTATATAATAGAAAAATTGAAGGAGCAACTTTATTTACAGCAATCAGCCCATCTTATGGATTAATAGGCGTGGAAAATATTGGTGCAGATTTAGGAGCAGGAGTTGCAGAGCAACTCACTCCATTTTTAATTGAACAATTAACGCCATTAGCCCCTGCTTTGCCAGCCCCTGTAGAAGCAGTAGCTGCACAAATTGCGGCAGGCTATGCAGCAGGTTATACCCAAGGTGGTAATGGTTTTGCACAAGGAATTGCCCCTTTAGCGAATGGATTTATTCTCGGAACCGTCGAAACAGAGAATGTCCCTGATAATGGCGTAACGCACGTAGCCGCGGGGTATAGAACTTTTGAGGCCTATGATTATACAGGTTTGGATTTAGGTTTAGAGTATTATGTCAATGCAGATTTATCTTTCTTTGGAAACTATTCTTATATCTCCGAAAATATCTTTAATCCTATTATCAAGGGGTCAGACGGACTGACAGAAACAACTTCTATATCTGCTCCTAAGAATAAGTTTAGATTAGGTGCTAATTATGCCCCTTTACAAGGTTTTCGAGCAAATTTATCTTTCCAACATGATGATTCTTTCCTTGCTTTATTGGGTCAGTTTTCGGGAGATACAGATGTCAAGAATCTAGTAGATTTGGGGCTTGGTTATAAGTTTGCCAATGGGCTATCTATTGATGTTTCTGCTCAAAATTTATTTGATAATGAATATCGAACTTTTCCATTATTTCCAAAAATTGGTCGACGAACTTTGGTTACTTTGACTTATGATTTTGGGGAAAATAAATAGGTTTTAATTTGTTTAGCTATGCCAAATTATTGAAATTTTGGCATAGCTGTATAGCTTTAAAAAATCATCATTTTATTTGAGTTTTATATCGCAACTTCTATTTTGGGGGTTGCGATTTTTTGTTTCACCCCTAAATATATCGCTATAATTAGCAAATGTACAATGCCTTTTGAAAATCAGTTGCATTGCCAAGAGCAACTATTATTAGAGAAAGAAACGGATAAAGGGCGAATTGATGCTGTTTTAGAATTGCCTGACAAAGTCTATAGTATAGAATTTAAATTTTCTACGGATAAACGTACTAAAGGCATAGCTACCCTTACTCAGAAGGCTTTGAAGCAAATTTCAGAAAAGAAATATTATGAGGCTTATTTGGGTGCCATTGAAGTGTTGGGTGATTTTCAAGAAATTTTTGAAATAGTTTGGTCGGGAAACAGAACTAGTTCCGTAAAAGAGGGGTAGCGAGATTTGAAAGAGGCAACAGAGTATGGAGCTACTGCGATAGCTATTTTATTATTGAGGAAATTAACGGAGTTTCAATATTTTGAAAGAATGAGGCAAGATGAAATTGGAGACTATTTGATAAGAATTTCTAAAACTACTATACCTTTCTCTTTTTAGAAATATCTGGAATTTGGAATAAAACAATCGGAAATTTAGAGAAATTCACCTATTATTACCAAGATTTCTCCAAGTATAAGTCAACGTGAAAAACTTAGTCGGAAGAAAAACCGATATAGCCATCCTATAAATCGCCATTAATACGGCAAGATTGATTCCATTTACTATTTACTTCGATGAAAATAAAGCATTCTTTAACATAAATTTTAATCGTATATATAATAAAAGTAATTTATGCTATTAAAATACTTCTAAGTAAAACCTCTAAGACTACTTCATTTAAAATGGATGTTGCGTAAAGGAGAAATGTTAAAGTTGGAAGGAAAGAATAAAAGATTTCTGGATGTCACCTATTTCGTCACCTAATAAAAAAACCGTTCATAATGTACTGATTATGAACGGTTTAATTTATTTTTAGTAGCGGAGACAGGACTTGAACCTGCGACCTTCGGGTTATGCTTACCGACTACAGCTTTCGCTGCTTCCGACGATTGTCGGAATTTGTGGTCTGGACTGTCCCTTTACCTTCAACCGAATTGTTAAGGTATTTGCCAACCAGTCTCTACACCTTTTCCACAAATTTCTTTGTAGAACTTGGCTCGGGATTACCATACTAAAGGCTTCCCCGAATTTGACAAATAAACACATAGCCGTTTCCAACTATGCCGCCCAATGTAAAATAAGATTCCAAGCGTCTCTATATTCCGCAGATAGCGGTTTTCTTTGACGCTTTTTGGTTTCGATTAAGTGTATTTCGGAACCATAACTTATGAATATTTCAACAGGCATAACATAAAATAAATCTAAATCTTCAATAAATAATAGCGCAAAATCGAAATCATCTTTCTGATATTGTTTATGCACTACTTTCTGCTGATTTGTTTTAGAACGACGGTTGTCAACTACATAGTTTTCTTTTTTATCATCAAACCATGCACTTTTTACTTGCACTCTAACAAATTTGCAGTTAATTTCAAAGACTAAATCATATGAAAGTCTGTCACCAATGGGTTGCAAAACTCCCCATCCAAACTTCAAGGCTTTTACTATAGCAGACTGTTCTGCAATATCACCTTTTAGTTTTGTATTCATAATATCCCTTACTTTACAGTTTCTTTGAGCCCGACGAGCTACCAACTGCTCCACTCCGCGATATTGGACCGCAAAGATACGGTGTTGTTGGAAATATACAAGTCCTTTTTGAAAAAAAATTAAATATTTTCAAAACAATTTAAACCATCGCCTTTAATTTTTTACGCAAAGAAGTTTCAGAAGTCATTCCATTAATGCGTTCTACAATTTTCTGGTCTTTAATAAAAAATAAGGTAGGGATACTTCTGACATTAAACTTAGCTGCAATATCAGGGTTTTTATCAATATTTATTTTTTGGATTTCCACGGTCCCGTTAAATTCTTTGGCTAATTTTTCTACCGTAGGCATTAACATTTTACAAGGCCCACACCAATCAGCATAGAAATCTATTAGGACTGGTTTTTCCTGCTTTACTAAATCATTAAATTGTTTGTTACTGTTGATAGATTTCATGGCTATTTATATTTTTTAAATTAAGTAATCAATTGTTGTATGGAGTTGATACTACACTCCTACTCAATTCAATGAGTTGTAATTACTTTTAGTTGTCATTCATTTATCTCTTCTAGTTTATTTGTCCGCTGTTTACTATTTCTAAGTATAGGCATAAGCCCAAGCCATAAGAACAAATTGGATAGGTAATCTTAACCATAAACCCCACATTGGCACTTTCATCCCTGCTCCTTTAGAGGTCAAATGGTAAATATTAGCCGGAAAGACCGCAATTAACAAGGCAATAATACCCCAAGCTGCTGCTGATTGAGTGGCTGGAATCAGTAATCCAATTGCACCTAGAATTTCTGCCACACCTACAATTACATTGATGGGTGTTTGCCATTTTTTCAAATAAGGTGGGGTTATTTTATAAAAAAACCAAGGCCTTTTAAAATGGGCATAACCTGCATAAAAATAAAAGGCCGCCATAAGAAACTTAAGGTAGAAAAGAATATTCATAACTTGGTGGTATTAAAAAATCTATAGGTTAAACGCACGAGTACGTTGTTAGAAAACAATAGCCTTTTAGACCAATTTATTATGAATTTAGGCTTAATTTAATTGGTTCTTATAGCAGAAAATAGTTGAAATTATAATCAAAAGAGCTTTGAATTCCTTTAAAATTAAGTAAATTCTTCTAACAATACACTCGTGAATTTAACCTAAAAAATCTATTATTTTTTCGCAGCCTTCTTATGATCTGCTAAAAATTTAGCTAAACCAATATCTGTCAAAGGATGCTTTAATAAACCTAAGATGGAACTCAACGGGCAAGTGACAATGTCTGCGCCTGCCAAAGCCGCATCTACAATATGCTTAGAATTTCTGACAGAAGCGGCTAAAATCTCGGTTTCATATCCCTGTACAGCGTATAATTCTGCGATTTGAGAGATTAAACCTATACCGTCCCACGTAATATCATCAATTCTTCCAACAAATGGAGATAAATAGGTCGCCCCAGCTTTGGCTGCTAAAATGGCTTGCCCTGCCGAAAAAATCAAGGTACAATTTGTACGTATTCCTTGATCGTAAAACCATCGCATTGCCTTTACCCCATCTTTAATCATCGGTACTTTAACAACAATGTTTGGTGCCAACGCCGCCAATTCTTGTCCTTCCTTAATCATTGATTCAAAATCGGTTGAAATAACTTCTGCACTTACATCCCCATCTACTATTTTAGCAATTTTTTTGTAGTGATTGCGAATATTCTTTTCTCCAGAAATTCCTTCTTTAGCCATGAGAGAAGGATTGGTGGTAACACCATCTAAAATGCCTAAGTCTTTGGCTTCGCTGATGTCATTAAGGTTAGCTGTGTCAATGAAGAACCTCATAGTTCAATTTATTTGATTAGAAATTTTGTAAAGGTAGGGTAATTTTGTCATGGATGTTTATAATATTGAATAGGTTTTTCAACACGGATGGGTTTTAACACGGATAGATTTATGTTGATTCCTTTTTTAACACGGTTCGGGGTTAACACGGATAGATTTATGTTGAGCTTGAGGTTGGAATTGAAGTTGAGGTTATAATTATCACTCTTGGCTAAAAGGATTTAATACGCTCGCTGATAGAATCCGTTATTATCAGAAATTTAGTTTGACATTAAAACTAAAAAAAGCCATCTTCCAAAAGAAGATGACTTTTTAATAAATGATATTTTTTATAAGTATTCACCATTGGAAATTTGAATAAATCTTTTGTCGTTTCCTTTGGCTACTTGCCTTCAAAACTCGTGCAGTCTTTGTGGGGGTATTACAAAAATTTGAACAATCTTTTTAACCAAAACCAAAAATTTTTGACTGCACGATTTAAAACTCCCTTCTAAAATCCTACCTTATTGTAGGTAGGCTAGATTTTAATGATTAGTTTCTCGATAACATGTAGATATATATATCTGTACTTAATCTGTCAAGACTAAGTTTAATTTTTTGTATTAGGAAAATATAAATGATTTGATTTACTTTGCCAGATTGATTTAATCTAAGAGAATTGTCTAAAAGAGGTAATAGACGACCTATACCTATTGTTAAATAAGGTCAAAAATTTTACTAAATTTTTAGGAAAAAAGTATTTACTTTAGCATTCTATTAGTTCTATTTCCAAATACTATACCAGATTTTATAAATATTAAAAAATTTTATGTTTAAATTACTTTATTTCAACAAGTTCCAAATATCATTTTTCCTAACTATCTCTTTTTCAGTACTTTTTGTAAATTGTCAACAAGTCGCAACTGACAAAAAAGTTGAAATAGTTCAAAGTAGTGTCAGTAAAAAAGCTATGGTAGTATCGGCTCATCATTTGGCGACGAAGGTAGGAAACGATATTTTAAAAAAAGGAGGAAATGCGGTTGATGCAACTATTGCTATCCAATATGCCTTAGCCGTTGTCTATCCAAGGGCTGGAAATATTGGAGGAGGTGGTTTTATGGTCATTCGGACTAAAGACGGAAAATATGATAGTATCGACTATAGAGAGAAAGCACCTAAAGCAAGTACTAGAGATATGTATTTAGATAGTTTGGGAAATGTCATTCCTGGATTAAGTAGGAATGGACATTTAGCGGTTGGCGTACCGGGAACGGTAGATGGTATGTTTGAAGTACATAAAAAACATGGTAAATTAAAAGATTTTAAAGCATTGATTCAGCCAGCCATTGATTTAGCTGCCAATGGTTTTTTGTTGACACCAATGGAAATTGAACGATTAAATAGATTCAAGCCAGATTTTCAAAAATATAATCAATCTGACAATGCTTTTATCAAAAAAGCACCTTGGGTTGAAGGGGATAAATTGGTTCAAAAGGAATTGGCGCATACTTTGTCTTTAATTAGAGATAAAGGGAGAGCTGGTTTTTATACAGGAGAAACTGCTGATAAAATAGTAGCTGAAATGAAATCAGGGAATGGTATCATTACACTTGATGACTTAGCTTCTTATCATTCCAAATGGAGAACACCTTTAGTTGGAGATTATAAAAATTTTAAAATAATCTCTATGGCACCACCTTCTAGTGGAGGGATTGCCCTTTTGCAATTATTAAAAATAGTAGAAGAGTATCCTTTAGCTGAATATGGGTTTCAATCAAAAAAAGCCATGCATTTGATGATTGAGGCAGAACGTCGGGTCTATTCTGACCGAGCTAAACATTTAGGAGATAATGATTTTTATGAAGTACCACAAGATTCTATGCTAGATAAAGCGTATATTCAAGAACGAATGGGAGATTTCAATCCTGATAAAGCAACGCCAAGTGACATGATCGCTGCTGGAAATTTTGCAGTCCCTATGGAATCTTTTGAAACAACGCATACTTCCGTTATTGACGCAGATGGCAATGCAGTTTCTACAACTACTACGCTAAATTCTAATTATGGATCTAAAGTAATCGTAACCGATGCTGGCTTCTTTTTAAATAACGAAATGGATGATTTTAGTGCCAAGCCCGGTGTTCCTAATCAATTTGGACTAATAGGGAATGAAGCCAATGCGATTGAACCAGAAAAACGGATGTTAAGTTCTATGACGCCGACTATTGTAGAAAAAGATGGCAACTTATTTATGGTATTAGGAGCACCAGGTGGTTCGACTATTATTACTGCGGTTTTCCAAGTATTTTTAAATGTAGTAGAGTTTGGAATGCCGCTAGATGATGCGCTTTTCGCAAAAAGATTCCATCATCAATGGCTACCAGATGTAGTTTTGTATGAAAATGGCGGATTAACAGAAGCCAGTAAACAATCTTTAAAAGATTTAGGACATTCAATAAAAGATGTAAAATATATGGCATTGGTCAAAGCTATTCATGTTAAACCCGATGGGGAATTACATGGCGTCGGAGATAATCGAAGTGAAGACCATGCAGAAGGCTACTAGACTAGTTGCTAGTTGATCAGAACAACCAGCAACCTGCAACTAGTAACCAGAAATAACTACACAACCAAAAATATGAGATACTACTTCCTGATAATTATTTTCTTTTTTATCAACGATTTACAAGCTCAAGAAAAAGAGCGATTTCACAAAACAGTTGCTCAGAATGGAGATGGTGTTTATTCCTTACTAAGAAGGTATAAATTATTAGATTCCCCTTGTAATCTAGAGCGATTTTACGAATTAAATCGACTAAAAAGAAATGCCAATTTAGCAAAAGGGAAAAGTTATTTTCTACCTATTTTAATTTATGAGTACAATCGTAAAAGTATTCGCTCTACTATTGGAATTGATGATTGGGATTTAGCCATTCGCATTCAAAATTATAACAAAGAAATGGTTCAATTGGGTTATCGACCACAAGATTATATTGACGATAGTATTCTTTGGGTGCCTTATCATGAAATGTATTGTTCCCAAGAAACAAAATCAAAAACAGTCGAGAAGCCTGAATCTGTCAAACTCCGCTCCTTCCCTATCTTTGGTAAGAAAAATGAAAAAGTTCCATTGCTTAATAAATCCCTAGAAGGAAAAATTTACTATATCGTTAGTGGACATGGAGGGATAGACCCCGGTGCAGTTGGCAAAGTTGGTAAAAATAAATTATGCGAAGACGAATATGCTTATGATGTATCCTTAAGATTGGCTAGAGAAATTGTCAAAAGAGCAGGAACTGCTTATTTAATTCTAAGAGATCCAAATGATGGGATTAGAGATCAAAAATTTTTAGGCGTAGATCAAGATGAAATTGTTTGGGGTAATTATAAAGTTTCTACGAGTCAGAAAGGCCGCCTTTTTCAACGATCAGATGTTGTTAATGAGTTAATAGATAAAAATTTAAGGGCAGGTTTAAAAGACCAGCGGCTAATTGCCATTCATGTCGATTCTCGTAGTAAAAGTACTCAAACTGATGTCTTTTTCTATCATTTCCCTGGTAGTGATTCAGGTAAAAGAATTGCCAATAATCTCAAGAAAACTTTTGCCAAAAAATATAAAAAGTATCAAAAAAATAGGGGCTATCGTGGAACGGTTACAGGTAGAGATTTGCACATGCTACGAGAACCAAAATGTACTTCTGTTTATGTAGAATTAGGAAATATTTCTAATCAATTGGACCAAAAGCGTTTTCTGTTAGCTAGTAATCGGCAATTATTGGCAGAGTGGTTGATGGAAGGGTTTATTAAATGATGGGTTGTAAACGATGAATGATGAATTGAGAGTAATTGCAAACCTTTGATTAATTTAATTAGAATCTATTAATGGAGCGTCAGATTAAAAATTGATAATACTTTTTGTAACTACTTTTTTAGTTACTAGAACATCGTCAACTAAATTTTTGATTATTTTAACGTGTCCCCCCGAGCGCAGCTTTGCTGCTACTAAATAGGATTTTAAGGGAGCGATTATTTCGATTTTCCCGAAGGAAAATCGAAATAATCGCTCCCTTAAAAATCCCTTTTCGAGCCGCCGCAGGCGGAGAGGTGAAATACATAATAACTTTTTTGACGCTGTACTAGTTACTGGTTGGCTTAGAACAGCTAGTCCTAAATTATTGTTTCCTATAAATTCATCATTTCATACAAGCCTTCACAAAAGCCACAAAAAGCGGGTGTGGGTTTTCCACTGTACTCTTCAATTCTGGATGATATTGGACCCCAACAAACCAAGGGTGCCCTTTTAACTCTACTACTTCTACCAAACCAGTCTCTGCATTAATCCCTGATGGAATCAAGCCTGCCTTTTCAATTTGTTCCAAATACTTATTATTAAATTCATAGCGATGCCGATGGCGTTCTACAATATTTTGGGTTTTATACGCCTTGGCAGCTTTGGAATTAGGGCGCAATTTACAATCATAAGCCCCCAATCGCATAGTCCCCCCTTTCTTAGTAATTTTCTTTTGGTCTGGCATTAAGTCAATCACAGGGTCTTTTGTTTGTTCATCGACTTCTGTGGAGGCCGCAGTTTTAAGTCCAACTACATTTCTAACAAATTCAACGACCGCACATTGCATCCCTAAACAAATCCCAAAAAATGGAATCTTGTTTTCTCGAATGTATTTAATCGCATGAATTTTTCCTTCGACTCCTCTTTCTCCAAATCCAGGAGCGACCAATATTCCATCTAAATGCTTTAATCTTTTGACTACACTTTCATAATCCCCTTCTAACTGTTCGGAATGAACAGGATCTATTTTCACCTTACATTCATTAACCGCACCAGCATGGATAAAGGATTCATGAATAGATTTATAAGCGTCTTGCAATTCATTATATTTCCCAACTAAACCAATATGTACTTCATCAGAAGGGTTTTTCAATTTCCCTAAAAATTCTTTCCATTTTTTTAGGTTTGGTTCTTTTGTATCTTTCAAGCGTAATTTAGAAATAACCTTAGTGTCTAATTTTTCCTTCAACATCAATAAAGGTACATCATAGATGGTATCCGCATCAATAGATTCAATAACGGCATCTTTTTCCACATTACAGAATAAGGCTAATTTCCTACGAATATCATCATTAATTGGGCGTTCTGTCCGACAAACCAAAATATCTGGTTGTATTCCTGTTTTCAATAATTCTTTAACAGAGTGTTGCGTTGGTTTCGTTTTTAATTCTTTGGCTGCTTTTAAGTAAGGAATAAGTGTTAGATGAATGACCAGACAATTATCGCTCCCCAAATCCCAACGCAATTGCCGCAATGCTTCTAGATAAGGAAGGGATTCAATATCTCCAACAGTGCCCCCCAACTCGGTAATCACAATATCATGTGCCGAATTTTGCCCTAGTAACTGAACTCTCCGCTTAATTTCATCTGTAATATGTGGGATAACTTGTACCGTCTTTCCTAAATATTGTCCTTCTCTTTCTCGATTAATAACCGTTTGGTAAATTCTACCTGTAGTCACATTATTTGCTTGTGAAGTGGGTACATTTAAAAAACGCTCGTAATGCCCCAAATCTAAGTCAGTCTCTGCACCGTCATCCGTCACAAAACACTCCCCATGTTCGTAAGGGTTTAAGGTCCCTGGGTCTACATTAATATATGGATCAAATTTTTGAATAGTGGTATTGAAGCCTCTAGCTTGCAATAATTTGGCGAGAGATGCGGCGATAATTCCTTTCCCTAATGAAGAAGTAACGCCTCCCGTAACAAAGATATATTTAGTCATTAATCGAATTTTGAATGAGGAATGACCGAATTTTGATTTAATCGAAAAGGAATAAATATTAAGTGATTATTGTCAAAATTCTAGTTCATTTACTCATTTTGCAAACTTTAATTACGGGATGCAAAGGTAAGGTAATTGAAAACAAAGTTGGTAGGAATTTAGCATTATTCTTGAAAGATGATTTTAACAATTTTCAATTTTTAATTTTTAATTTTCAATTTTCAAGCTATACTTGTTGATAATCTATTGATTTCTAATAGTTTTTAAATTTACTTTATAAGTATATTAAACAAAGAGGAAAATTACAAAATTTGTTTATTTTGATATTCTTATACCTCTATTTCAAATTCAACTAACAAATAGCACAATTAAACCAAGATATTCAACAAATGAAATAAATATAGTCGTAATTTAGCCAGATTAATCGTTCATTCGTAGTAATATGAGTAATAAGGCGTTGTTAAAAATTGGTACTTAAAAATTGAAAACCGAAAATGCTAATGCAAGAACCTATTATCCAAGCAAAAAAATTGCACAAAAGCTATTTTACAGGCAAGACAGAAGTTCCTGTTATCAATAATCTTGATTTAACCCTTTATAAAGGAGACTTTACGGTAATTATGGGTAGTTCTGGATCAGGTAAGTCTACCCTACTCTATTTATTAAGTGGTTTAGAGATTACCACAAGTGGAGAAATTTGGATAGAAGATAAGCCCGTTCATACCATGGACGAAAAGTTGATTACGCTTTTGCGAAGAGAGTATATTGGCTTTGTTTTTCAAGATTTTAATTTAGTCCCTAATTTAACTTTTTTAGAAAACATTCTCATTCCTGCCTATTTGGTTAAAAATGATCGAAAAGCTTTACAAGATAGGGCAAAGGAATTAATGAAAAAAGTGCATATTCTAGAGTTGGCAGATAGATTACCTTCGGAAGTTTCGGGTGGTCAACAACAAAGATGCTCTATGGCAAGAGCAGTCATAAATAATCCTAGAGTGGTGATGGCAGATGAACCAACAGGAAATTTAAATTCTTCCTCCTCTCAAGCCGTTTTGGATATTTTGACCGATTTAAATAAAGAAGGGCAAAGCATTGTCATGGTAACGCATGATATACGATCTGCTTGTCGAGGTAATCGTATTATTTTTTTGAAAGATGGGCAGATTGAGGATGATTTACGGTTTGATAATTCGCTAACTTTAGAAGAGAAGGAAGTGCAATTATTACAATGGTTGGGTAAGAAGGATTGGTAGATTATTTCCTACTTCCAAAATATCGTTTTATTAGTTTTTTAATCAATTTTACACATGAAAGGATCAAAGGAAATATGTCCAATTTGTCAATCGGATAAAATTATCCCTAATCCCAATATAATTACTAATGAAGGATTAGGAATTAGGGTTTCAGTTTCTAAAACGAAGAAAAAGACGGGTTGGCTTAATTCAACCGCTCCTGCGGTTTCTAAAATCAAAGCGAATATTTGTGGAGATTGTGGCAATATCCAGTTAATAGCAAAGGATGCTAAAAGATTATGGACAGCCTACCAATTGAGTTTAAAAAATAGCTAAAAATCGTATCGAATATACATGAAAAGTATACTTTTAATAACCTGGGCAAATATCAAACGACGTAAAATTCAAACCATTCTCGTAGTGCTTTGTATTGCTTTGGCTGCCCTAATGTTTTCTACACTAATTGGGGTTGGCTTGGGCATGAATCAACCTTTCGAAAATTTATATGCCCGACTAAATGCCTCTCATATTTTAGTAAATTTTGATATTAATGAGCATGACCCTCAAAAAATTAGCGCTTGGTTTGAAAAACAGCCAGAAGTAATTGGCGTTACACAACCAAAAATTATTAAATCGCATAGTAAAAAAGCTATTTTTAAAGGAGAGGAAATTTTTCATCAAACTCAATTTTGGGAACATCCAGGTAATTCTGAAGGACAAGACCAATTACATATTTTAGAAGGAGCGATCAAAGAATATCCTGCTCCAGGAGAAATTTGGATACCAAATAGTTGGAAAAGCAGGTCAAATATAAACGTTGGAGATACCCTACAAATCCCAACCGATAATGGTTTATTCCCACTAAAAGTCTCAGGCGTTGTTGTCAATGCTCAACATTCCAATGGTTTAATGGATCGGGTTCCCTCTTTTGTTGGTCCTGGCACTTTACCACTTCTTTTTCCAGTCAATGATTTATCGAGTGTATTGATAGGCGTTAGAGTCAATGACTCCGCTGTAACAGAAAAAGTTTGGGCTAGATTTAATCAAGAATATACCTTTCGAGGTTTTGGAAGGCTATATGATTTTTATAAAAAAATATTTCAAATCGTTTATCAAATAACGGGTGGTTTACTCTTAGTCTTTGCCATTTTTGGTATTATTGTTACTTTAACGATTACTTCTTCTGTGGTTAATAGTGCTATAAAAACGGACTATAAGATGATTGGCATGTTAAAAGCGCAAGGCTTTACCAATCGAAATGTCATTACCGTTTATGTGATTCAATTCATGGTGATTACTTGTATAGCTGTCCCCATTGGGCTTTTTGCAGGATATTTTATGACCCAATTGGTTTTTAAAGATTTAATTGCGGCTATTGGAGCAATCAATTTTGATATTTCGTGGTTTTTACCAGCCATAACCACTTTTATTTTCTTTCTAATTGGTATCTTAATTATTACTTATAGAACAGCTAGTCAAGCAGGGCAAATTCAACCCGTAACAGCCATTAGATTTGGCGGCCCTCCACAGCGGTCTTTTGCAGGGTCAAAATTTAGTTTGTTTACTCTAGGTCCGCGCTCTCAATTACCTGTATTTTTAGGGCTTCGAATGTTGATGTCTAATAAAAAGCGGGTTTTTTTGGTGTTTATTGGCTTACTCTTTGTGGTTTTTGTACAAATTTTATATACCAATGTCGATAGTTCTATCCTAAATTTAGACG
>CAZXYA010000183.1:0-852 GCA_964644655.1 uncultured Saprospiraceae bacterium
ATTGGCGAGACTGATAATCTGTATATATCCTAATAAAGGTCCTAATAAAATAAATGATCACTAGTAGTATTCCCCCTTTTACTGCAAAATCCATTAATGTAAATGTTTGCAAATTTGGAATATATTTTATTACATAATTATAGTGAGGCAATTCTGTTGGAGCACTTAATGCCTGTACATACAGGGGAACTGCGCCAACTACTAAAATTTCTATTAGCGCAGAAGTAATAGTCAGTGCAATTAACCAGATCAGTATTGTTGTATGGTCTTTTATTAAAAAAAATAGCTTTTTATAGGCTTCTAACATAAAAAACTTTACTTGGATAAGGTCTTAAAGAAATTCATTTGCAAGTGAGATAAGGAATGATGAAAGAAAAAGTCTATAAATTCATATGAAACCATTTCTTTTCCTCATTTTGGTAGTATCCATACCCATACCCATATTTTCTTGACCTTTTTACACCGTTTAGGATTATTGCTGTACTTGGTAGTTTCTGCTGCTTATGTATATCATTAAAGTAATTAACTTGTTGTCTATTGGTCACTTTATGTTTAGTGACTAGGAAAGAAGCTTTGACATACTTGCCAATTAGAAAAGCATCCGTTACTAAACCTACAGGGGGCGTATCAATAATAATATAATCAAACTCTTTTTTCAAAGAAGCAAAGAATTTTTCTGTGTTAGGACCAAGTATTAACTCTGAGGGATTTGGAGGAATAGGACCACTACCAATGAAGAATAATTTATCAAAATTTTCTACGGGTTGAACTAATTCTTCTAATTGATCTGTTGCCCCAGATAAAAAAGTACTAACTCCTTTCGAGTTATTATTTTCTCCCAAATATTCAGTC
>CAZXYA010000183.1:862-14755 GCA_964644655.1 uncultured Saprospiraceae bacterium
TGACTGATTAGCTGCGCCTAAATATTCAGCTAATTTAGGTTTCCTCATATCCATACCTATGAGCAATGTCTTTGATCCTGATAATGCTAAACTTGCAGCAAGGTTTATTGAAATAAATGTTTTTCCTTCTCCACTTAAGCTAGAAGTAGTCAAAACGGTTTTGCAAGGATTCCCATTTGTAGGCAATAAAAAATGGAGGTTAGTTCTTAACATTCTGAACATCTCTGCAATAGATGTTCGTTTTCCTGGGTGCACTACTATTTGATCCTTCAACTTAGATATGCCAATTTCTCCTAAAAAAGGAATACTGGTAAGATCCTTAATATCTTCCTTTGTATAAATTTTATTATCTAATAATTCTCTAAGTATAATAAATATCGAAGGAATCCCTAATCCTAATAAGGAAGCAAGTAGTAGTAACCTGCTCTTTTGTGGAGCAACTGGCCCTCCTGAACGAATAGGAGCATCTAAAATCTGTGTATCAGAGACTTGGGCAGCAACCGTAATAGCAGTTTCTTCTCTCTTTTTTAATAGATAGACAAATAAGGATTCTTTAATCTTTTGCTGCCGCATTACTTCTAGTAATTCTCTTTCATTTTTAGGTATTTGTGAAATTTGTTCTACAATTGGTTCTACTTTATCTTTTAAATCAGCTTGCCGACCTTGAATAGAAACAATAGCTAGTTGAATATTTTCTAGCACTTTGTTTTTCAATCCCAATAGTTGCTCATCAATTGTTTTCACTACTGGACTATTCGGATTAACAGTGATAATTAACTGACTTCTCTCTTTAATTAGTTCATTATATTGATCTACAACAGAAACAAGTGCCACCCCTCCAATTTCATCATTTAAAGCAAGAAACTCTGACTGGTTAGAATCTTTCAGTAAATCTTTTTGTATAGCGTATAAAAATTTTTCTTTGAAGTTTAATTCTGTCAAAGATTCATCAGCAGTAGTTAACTGATTTAGCAATCGACTTGCATTCTGAGAAATATCCAAAGGAATTGCTCGCCTTTGTTTAATATTTTCCACACTTTTTTCTACTTGAAAAAGTTCTTTTTGTAAAAAAGTCAGACGCTCATCAATAAAAGCTAAGGTCTTATTTGCAGTTTCTTGTTTTTCTTTTATTTTACTAGCATCGTATACAGATACCAAAGTATTAATAATGGCTATTGCTTTTTTTGGTACTGAAGTATTTAGGGATAACTCAAGAATTTTTTTACTTGATTGAGACCATCCTCTATCATTCTTAAGAGCAGATCGAATTTTTATTCGCTTTGCATACGATTGTGCCGTCTTATTAGGGTTCTTTATTTTAATGATAATTGGAAATTCGGTACTATAGTTAAAAGATATTATATAATTAACTCCTTGATAGGAAAATGGGATGCCAAAAGCGTGAATGGTAGTATCTACTAGTTCTTGGTTTTTTTCTAACTTTTGATGAATAAGACTAAAGCTAGTACTATCTAATTGTATAATCCGGAGGGTATGATCATAGCTAGATTCAAGAAATTCTGTGCGGTTTAGTTGAATGGGTGGATTATCATAAACTTCTTTTGTTACATAAGGCCCTTCTATATGAGTCGTAATGTTTAATTCCAAAGCATCTACTACTTTTTTCAAAGTACTTCTAGATTTTAAGATTTGAATTTCTGCAGCTGTACTACTTCCGAGACTTCTTCTACTAAATGGGTTGACAATTGCTTCTTGGGTTAGGCCACTGCGATTATTGTCTGTAATCAACATGGTCCCTTTCACTACATATACAGGAATAGTAAATTTAAAATAGTACCAAACTCCCGCTATAGCAATTCCTAAACCAAGAAGCAACCAATACCAATTACGAAAAAAGCGAAAGAAGAGAGATTTGTAATCTATTTCTAGCATACCCATTTTGTTATTTTCAAAATTCACTGGTTTTATTTAGCAATAGCAATTACCAAGGCGACAAATGAAGCCACAGAAGTAACAATTGATAAGATTTGAGAAGTTAGTTGTGAATTTAAAGCGGTGGTTTTTCGTTTGGTGGGCTCTATGTAGATTATATCATTTTGACGGAGATAGTAATAAGGGGAGGTAAAAATCTCCGTATTCAATAGGTTTAAATATATTCGTTCTCTTTGTCCAGCTTGTTCTCTCACTAGCAAGATATTTTGGCGATTGCCAAAATCGGTAAGATCTCCAGCTAATCCAATAGCTTCTAAAATAGATAGTTGCTCACTATTTGTTTGAATAACGCCTGGTTGTTTTACTTCTCCTAAAACAGTCACTCTTAGGTTGGCAAATCGAATGTTTACTACAGGCTCATTAATATGCTCTTTAATAGCTGCTGTTAACCATTCATTTAAAGCTGATATAGTCGATCCTGCTGCTTTTACTTTGCCGATTACAGGGAAGTAAATAAAACCTTGTTTATCTACTTGATAGCCAACAACTTCTCGTCTTGTTTGTGTTTGCGTTACACTATTAAAAGGTAAGGCTACTTCAGGAGTTAAACCGCTAACGGTAATTGCCAATTCGTCTCCAGATTGAATCGTCAATTCTATGCTATTTTCAATCTCCTGAATGAGTTGAGCAGTTTCCCTTTGTTCGGATTGAAAATAAGTTAATTCTTTCTGAGAAACACAAGACCAGCAACTGCATAGCGCAGCAAATAATAATAAATGTAATTTTCTCATAGTTCAAACTAGAAATAGGGCAAAAGCATTAAAAGCTTTACCCTTATTTATTTGTTTAGGGATTTGACAGGAAGTAGAAATGTAAGTGCTAAAACCTTAGGAGATATATAGCTCCTCATTATTAATATTTACTTCTCGCAATAGTTTTCTAACTTTTCTATTAGCATAACCTTTCTGAATGGCCTTCAGATGCCTTGAATGATGAATATCAGTAGCAATGTAATCAATATAGCCTTTTTCTTGAAAAAATTTCACCTTTTTTAGTACTTCTTTTCCATAGTAGCCAGTTAAGGATAAAAAATTGACTTGAAACAAGCATCCTCGTTCTTTTAGCCTAGTAAAATCACTATTTTCAAAGTAAAGATATCGCTCAGGATGTGCAAGAATTGGTTGAAATCCTTTTGCTTGTAATTCAAAAAGATAATGCTCTATATTGGAATCCTGTGATAAAGTAGAAGTCTCCACTAGGATTCTATTTTCATAAATTGGCAATAGAGCGTTATTGGTCAATAATTCAATAAAATGATCATCTAAGTAATATTCCGCCGCACAATGAAGCTGTACCTCTATCTTTGCTTTTTTGACTTCTTCTTCTAATTGTTGAAAGGATTTTAGAATCGCTTCTTTGGTATTGGGATAATAATCCGAAAAAACATGAGGAGTAGCCGTTAAATGCTTCATTCCTAACTGAACTAAGCCTTTTATTAGCACCAGAGATTCCTCCATTGTTTTAGGACCATCATCAATATCTGGTATTAAGTGAGCATGCAGATCTCTTGTTAAAAGTTTTGCTGTAACAGATTTTTTTCTACTTATTTTATCTAAAATGTAAAACATTATATTTTTTATAAAAAGAATAGTTTTTTGTTAAGGATATGTCTAAAATCTGGGTGGACGAAAGTAGTTTTTATAAAATATAATCGGATGGGAAAATGAGCAAATAATGGGTATTGTACTAACATTAAAAGATAATTCTGTTAATAACGGTCCGTCAATTTACTCATTTATTCATTTTCTAATTTACTCATTGAGAATTTATTTTACTTCTTCTGGGCATATTTACTAGAATTGTTTTCGGTTACAAGCATCATTTGATTTACAAAATCTGGAATTAAGGATGGTCTTTCCTCTAATACTTCTTGATGCTTTATATGTGCAGCAATTTGTTCAAAACCTTTTAGCGTCATAGCTTGCAAATTTACGCTTACTTGCTCTGATTGTTCTTTTTTAGTAGCGATTACCGTAGGAGAAAGATTTGATAGGAAAAGCTTAATCCGGTTTCTTAATTGATTATCTTCTTTAATCATCCATCCAGCGTTCTGCAATAGATCCCAAGTATCTATTTGCTGGCTTCCAAAAAATAAGATAGTACTACCTGCACATACCCCGCTTACAGCTTTCGAGGGTACACATATATTATTCCAAGACGGAAGCAATGAAATAGTGTGAATATCAATATAAGTAAGTTGGTGTCGTTCTACTTTTTCTACTACTGTTACTACAGGATTATCTTTAACAAATTCTAAAATTGAAGTTGCTTTAGATCCATATACCGATAGAATAAAATGATGTCGTATAGGATCTAATTGTTCTATTAATGTTTTTAGCGCAATAAGAGAATGTGCTTCTCCAAGATTACCTACATATCCAAAGTGTATTTTATTAGAGCCCTCATGCCATTTAGGAATACCTTTAATATCTTTCTTATGGAATACTCCACAAGGCAAAATAAAATTGGGAATGGTTGATTTATATCGTTTATTAATATATTCTGCTTGAAAAGAGCCAAGGGCGATGACCTTTTTAGGGGTTATCCGTTTTATTATTTTCATATAAAATCGATAAATAAAGTTCTCTTTATCTATCAATCCATTAGCCGCAAAAGCTTCAGGATATAGATCCATCGTCCATAATATCCAAGGGGTATTTTTGTTTAATAAAAGTGCCGCCCAGAAATGTAGAAATGGAGGGTCTGTCATTAAAATGATGGTTCCTCTATTAACTTTAATAGCTTTTTTTACTAAATGGAAACTTTCTATAAAAGTGCCAATCAATCGTTTCAGCTTATGCTTTCCATTATACCAAGCAGGTAACTTAAAGACTTTCCCATTTACTTTAGATATTAGCACACCTCCTCCATATTGACCATTGATAGTCACTATTTTTACTTCTATTCCTTGAGCTTCAAGATAGCCTGCTAGTTGATGTGCTGATACGCCGGTAATGCCTGAAGAAGGAGGATAATTTCTATTGACAATTGTTACTGATATTGGAGCGTGTTCATCCATGAAAAATAAATTTCTTCGAAAATTGTAGTTAATGGCTTGGTAATGGCCCAAGACGGATAGTGTTGTTTAATCTTACTTAAATTGCTATAATAGCAAATATGATCTCCTTTACGATGTTGTTCATCATAGGTATAATTCATTTTTTTATTGGAAATATTTTCAATGATCTTAAACGCTTCTAAGATGGAACAAGCATTTTCCTTTCCTCCTCCTATATTATATATTTCTCCTACCCTCGGTGCTTCCAAATAGGCATCAATAAATTTTACTACATCAATAGCATGAATATTGTCTCTTACTTGTTTCCCCTTATAACCAAATATGGTATAATGTTTTTCTTCTAAATTACACTTAACTAGATAGCTTAAAAAACCATGTAACTCTACCCCACTATGGTTGGGACCAGTAAGGCATCCCCCACGTAAGCAAACAGTAGGCATATTAAAATATCGTCCATATTCTTGAACATATATATCTGCTGCTACTTTGGACGCTCCAAAAAGAGAATGTTTGGACTGATCGATTCCGAAGTTTTCTTCAATTCCATTTTGATATTTATCATTAGCAAACTCCCATCTTGTAGCTAATTCTTTTAATGCTAAGGTATTCGGTTTATCTCCATAAACCTTATTAGTAGATAAATGTACAAATGGTACTTCTGTAGAGTAACGTCTTGTAGCTTCTAGTAAGTTAATTGTACCTAGAGCGTTGGTATCAAAATCTTCAAAAGGAATGGAAGTAGCTCTATCATGACTCGGTTGAGCGGCAGTGTGGACGATTGCATCAGGTCGAATTTCCTGAATTAAGTTGATGATACGCTCTCGTTCTCGAATATCAATAGGGTAATGATGATAGTTCGCTAATGATTCTTGAAGTCGGACTCTATTGCTTGTATTATCTCCTTTAGGACCAAAAAATATACTTCGTTGATTATTATCAATTCCATAGATCTGCCAACCTAACTGATGAAAATAAACGCAAACCTCATATCCTATTAACCCTGCCGATCCAGTAACGATTAACTTTTTTTTTAAAGATTTGATTAGTGTGATTTTTTAGGGTTTTATGGTAAGTTCTCAATAGATGAGTGCTATCTTTCTATCACGTTATTTTCTAAAACCAATACATCCATTTGTGTTCTTAAAAAGCAATTTAAAGCGTGTTCTGGTGTATTAACAATTGGTTCATTTTCATTAAAAGAAGTATTGAGTAAAATAGGAACTCCAGTTTTTTCATAAAATTGCTTAATCAATTTATAATATCTAGGATTGGAATCTAATGAAACTGTTTGCAATCTTCCCGTTCCATTTACATGGGTAACAGCGGGTATCTCCGCTCGCTTTTCTTCTTTTACCGTAAAGACTTTTTCCATAAATGGAACCTTGTCAATCTGTTCAAAATAAGTAGGAACAAACTCTTGAAGGATGGAGGGAGCAAAAGGTCGAAAACTTTCTCTCTTTTTAATTTTTTCATTCAACAAAGCCTTTGCATCTTTTCTTCGAGGGTCTACTAAGATCGAGCGATTTCCCAAAGCACGAGGACCAAATTCTGCCTTTCCTTGAAACCAACCAATCACCTTGCCTTCTATAAGATGATTTGCAACTTTTTCAATAAGTTCTTCTTCTTTGTATTGTTGATAGGTTATTTCTTGGGTATCTAAATAATTCGAAATTTCTTCATTAGAATTACTATATCCCGTATAAGGCTGAATTTTGAAGGGAAGTCTAGGTTTGTTTAATTGATGATGATAAAAGTATAAAGCTGACCCAATAGCTGTTCCTGCGTCATGGCCTGCAGGAGGTACAAATAATGATTCAAATGGAGTATTCTCTATTATTTTACCATTAGCCACGGAATTTTGGGCTACTCCTCCAGTTATACAGAGCTTCTTCAATCCTGTTTTTTGATATAAATCCTTTGCTAAAAAAAAAATAGTTTCTTCGGTAATAGCTTGAACAGAAGCGGCTAAATCTTTGTGAAATTGAGTTAGTGGTTCTCCTTTTTTCCTCGCCACTCCAAATTTCTGTTCCAAAGCTTTACTAAATAAATTTTCAAGCTTTGGTATTCCTCCATCCCAACTCATAGAAACACCTTCTTTAAAATGACGGAAACAGATAGGATTTAACTCAAATAGCCCATTTTTCTTTAAAGGAATAATTGGTCTCAATTGATCTTTGAAGGAAGGTGTTCCATATGGGGAAAGTCCCATTACTTTATATTCATCCCCATAATAAGGAAAACCCAAATACTGTGTAAAAGCAGTATAGAAATAGCCCAATGAATGCGGATAAGAAATGCTGTCTATTATCTCAATTTTATTACCTTTTCCAATGGCCCGCATGGTAGAGGTAAAATCTCCCATGCCATCAATAGACAATATAGCAGCGTCTTCATAAGGCGAAATGTGAAAAGCAGAAGCAATATGACTTCTATGATGTTCTACAAATTGTAAAGATGCTTTCACTTTTTCATGATTTATCCCTAAACCTATTGCTATCTCTTGTTTTATTTGTCGAATATTAAAACTATTTTTCACTCTACTAGTCAACGCATTCAAAGCTACCTTTCCTTTTAAAACTCTTAATAGTTTTTGGCCTATTTTAGCTTTGGGGTCTCTAGAAACAGTGATATGATCGATTTCCTCTAAACTTACCGCTGCTTCCTCTAAGCAAAAGCGAATTGCTTCTATTGGTAAGCCTGCCCAATGCTTAAGACGACGAAAACGCTCTTCCTCAGAAGCAGCGATTAATTCACCATTTTTAAATAAACAAGCAGAAGAATCACCGTGATAAGCGTTTAGCCCTAATATATACACAAAACTTTATTCTAAATGAAAAGTGTTGAATGATAGAATCTAGTACTCTTTTTAAACAACCTGCCTTCCTAAACTGAAATAATGAGACTAACTAACTGATAGTCGTTTTATTTAGCCCTTGATTCGCAATATAAGCAAATACTAGTACGAGTAACCTGGTACTAAGCCAGTATCAGATTACAAAATGAGAACCCTAAATACCAATAAGTTAATGGGAACTAGTCTTAAAGAAATTAAGTATAAGCGCATACCCATTTAATAAAAACAAATGATGGATGTGCTCTTTAATAGCTTGAATTAACCTCCATCACCTGTACTTTGATGCGGAATACCATTTACTCCCTCTAAGTTGCCAGTCAAATTTACTCCACCACTTAAAACACACGTACCAACACAATCATTTGCATTGGGTAGAGAAGTGCCATCCTTTGGCCATTCAACTATAAAAGGTTCAGGATCTTGAGAAATCTCATTATCGTAAAAAGTACCATTTACTACGGTTCCAATACGAGGAATAACATTTCCTCCAATCTGATTCGTAACACGAATATCACCTGATTCAACTGTTAAGTCCATTCCATATACAATTTCAGATACCTCAGAATTATTCTCTCGACCCAAAGCTGCTTCCTGTCCAACTAAAACACTGTTATCAATTGGTAGAGACAAGTAGTTTGTAAGGACACTATTTAAATCATACTCAACAGTAATAGGATTTCTAAAAACAACACAATTCATTGTATCAGGGGTCTCAATATTGATGCCTGGCAAACCAAATGCTTGTCGAATGCCTGGTCCAAAAGCCAATCCCCCTTGGCTAACAATGATACGAGTCAATGGTCCGATAGTACCTCTAGGAATTTCAACACGGTATTCCGTTTGATTAGCTTCAAATGTATACGTAGCTCTGATAAAAGAATTAATTAAAAAACTATGTTCTCTTTGAGGAAGAAAAATTTGCCAAGAGATATCATCTTGATCTTGCAGTGTAGTATAATCTACTGCAAATTCGTATCTGATATGTCCATTTCGAGTTACAATGATGGATTCTGTATCGCTATAACTTGTCACGCTTGCCCTAAACTCACCATTCCTATCAGTAAATGCATTAAAAGATTGAGCACATATCTCTGCTCCAAATACTGGCTCTCTTGTCTCTGGGTCAATTATTTGCCCCATAATTTCTATAGGTATTGCCCTAGAGAATGATTCTGTATTAGCAATTAAATTGTCTGTGTGTTCTACTTTCCCACATCCGTATAGCACCAAAAATACCATTGTGACAAGTAGGAGATACCAATTGTTTTTCATGATAATTAAATTTTTATAAGGATTTTTTAGCAAAAAATTAATCCTTGGTCTTAGAAGTTTTGAAACTTTCTCTTATTGTCACAGATTACTGAAAACAAAAAGATAAAGCTTTTGAGATAATTGGGTTGTTACCCTAGGAATGAGGTAGAAATAACTATAGATTCTTGAGGCAGTTATTTTTTTTTCTTTCAAGGCGCAAAAACCGCACATAGCCTAAGCTACGTAAGGCTTTTTGCAACGAAGAAAAGAGGAAAAAAAACTAGTTAAGAGTCGATAGCTATTTTTTTGTCGTTACCTAATAAAGGGATGGGGTAGAAATAAATTATAAGTTTAATTTTTAACCCATCCCAAAGAAAATATTAATTATTAAAGGGTGAGGAATAAATTCCCCCTAGTAATTGAAATTTTAGAAAATCAGGATGAAGATTCTGTGGAAAGTCTTCATCTATTCCTTGTGCCTGATAGCTTCTTGCTAAAATATTACCTGATAGATATTCATAGGTGAAAGATTTTGAGGGGCGAATAGAAAATCGTTTTGGCTTCCAATATTTTTTAGGAAATAAAGGAACTCCTATCTGCATCCCATAATTAAAACCTTCATTTGTTTTGTAACTGAAAAAACCTAAATCAACCTCTTTAAATTTTTGGCGGATATCTACTCTTATTTGCTTTCTATTGTTAAGGACTTTTCCATAAGTTAATGCTAATTGAATATTTTTAGAAGGCCACCAAGTACGGATACTAAAAGCATAATCTAAATAGTCCAAATCTGTATATAACCACCCTTTATTAATTTCATTGAATAATCCGTCAAAACGTACATAGGAAGCATGACCTGTATAACCTAGTTTTGCAGTAGTTAAAATTCTCCCTTTCCAAAAGTATTTCCCTATAGCAATTGTACCCCCATATCGATCACGAGAAAATAAACCTATAGAGGCATTAAAAAAGGTGTTTTTAGGTAATCGAATTTCTTGGTTAAGAGATATAATTCTAGGCCGAATTTCTCCCCATTGCGGTGCCGCTTCTTTAAATTCATTGGAGATAGGCAAGATAAATTCATAGGTAAAATGAGCTCCCTTCCATAAGTAAAAATTAAACTTAGGCCGTAAATCTATCAAATGAATAAACTGATCCTTTTTAACACGATTTCCTAGTTCCACTGTAAAAAAAGGCCGTAAAACTAATTCTACCCTATAACTACTTGGGCGTTTTTTTTGTAGTATGCTTTGTCCTTTTTTATAGGAGGCTATGTCCTGGCTAATATAGATTTTATTGGCAAAAGCCTTTATATCACTATATCCATTTTTATACGCTCTATAATCTGATACATTCACCTCGGTGCTTATCATAGGCACTTGGTTTCTTGTAGTTATAAAAGTTATTTTTTCTAAGGAATCTATATCGGTATCTATTGTTAATTGAATTACTTTTTTTAATGCCAATGCATCGAATCGGTATACATTATTTTCGTAAGTTATTACGTGATTTTCCTCTAATTTACGAATGGTAATATTTTGAAATCCTTCCTTTTCCAAAGCATCACCTATCGCAGTTATACTTTTCTCTGTTTTTTGTCCGATCGCTCTTGGGAAAATAATAATTAAGCAAATAGAAAATGTCAAGACGACTCTGACGAAGAAAGATACTTTTAGCAAATTATTTGAACTTGACTTACAGAATACATTCTTAAACAACTTCATTATTTATAAAAAGGCTTTCAGAAAATTACTATATTTTTTTTAGATGAAAACGAGCACTAATATTTCCAGTAAAGTTACGTCCATCAATTAGCGCTAACTTTATAGCGATACACTTTTTAATTTGATAGCTAATTCCATAATTAAACTGTTTGGTATCATATTCAATTATACCACTTATTGATTTCCAATAAGCCTGAATGCCTCCAAAAGGACCCTTTAGAAAAATCCTCTGAGCCTCGCCAATGGGATGTCCGTATCCAAGGCTTGTCAAAAAAATTAGATTTTGTAAGCGTATCTTTTTGGAAAGGACTAGATAATTTGTTTTAAAAAATGCAGACTTAGTACCTAGGTCTTGAATACCAATTAAGATAGCTGGCCGATTCTCTTTTTCTTCTACAACTTTTACCCTTAAAGAAATTGATCGGTCACCAATGCCATAATACTTCTCATTGGAGGAAGGATTTTTAACCAAATTATTATAGGGTCTACTTAAATTTAAAGAAAGTTCTACTTTAGGAAGAAATACTATACTTGCTAAAAAACTTCGTTCTGGCGCCATCCCTGCTTCATAACTCAGAGATGCTTTTTTTGTAAAATGAGTAAAGCCAATATGTACATCTCCCCATTCAGGTGTATAAGCAATAGGTATATGTATTAAACCAGTTACTCCTAATTGAGATGGAGCTATGAAATAGCTATCTGTGTTTTGAGCAGTAACAGAATAAGCTAATAAAACAAAAATAAAGGTAAATACTTTTTTCCTATTTACTAATAATATAGACTTCCGCATTCACTTAATGGTATGTAAAATAAGTAATATTTGTTATCCATTATTAATAAGCTACTCTATTGAACAAACCGTCTTCTTAAACTCAAATAATGAGTCAAGCAACCAAAAGCTAATACTAAAACAAGCAAGCCCCAGGATACACTAAATTCAGGTAACAATAAAATGATTACAAGTGCAAAGAAATTAATGGAAACTAGTATTAAAGTAGTTTGGTTATGGGAAAATCCATTAGATAAAAATAAATGATGGATGTGTCGCTTATCAGCTTGAAATGGATGTATCCCTTTTTTAATACGTATCAATGCCACTCTTAAGGCATCAAAAATAGGTATAAAAGAAAGACTCAAAGCGATGAAAGGCATTCTGGAAGCTGCCCAATACGAATGATATAATTCTAAGGGTGTTTCTAAAAATCGAATGGTTAACAGTGCCACTGTTAATCCTAAAAGTAGTGAACCAGAATCACCCATAAAAATTTTAGCTGGGGAGAAATTAAACCATAAAAAAGCTAATACAGATCCAGCTATAGAAAAAGCAATAATGGCAAATAATTGATCCTCTATTTGAAAAAACCATAAGCCCAACAGAATAGCTACTTGAATAACTAGACTTCCCATTAGACCATTGATACCATCAATTAAATTATAGGCATTAATAGTAAAGACTATAAATACGACAGTTCCTAAACTACTAACCCAAAAAGGTAGCTCTTGAATACCAAATGTCACATGCAATTGCTCGATCCTAAATCCTACTGCGACTAAGGAGAACGCAACAAACATTTGTATCAGTAATTTTGTACTGGGTTTTGTTCCTCGCAAATCATCTACTAGACCTAATAAAAATATACTACTAAAAGCAGTTAAAATAGACAATAAGTTAGTTTCATTAGCCTTAGGACTCCATATTAATATACTAAAGACAATACCAATTATAATTGCAACTCCACCGGCAGTAGGAATCAAATTAGCATGCGAACTACGTAAATTGGGAATAGCAAGCATTTCTTGACTTTTCGCTAACCCTATGAGTCTCGGCATTATTAGGAAGGTAATAATGGAAGAAGTAAGGAAGGTAATAAAACTGTACATTGCTACTTATTATGTATTTTCATAATGTTTTTTCTATCAACTATAATGGTAAGTGTTTGCTGGAGCGTGTTTAAATTTACTTTTAAATTTTTAACACCATGTTTTTCAACCAAAATCCCCCTTAATCCAACCAAGTTTCCTGAAATTATTTCTACCAAATCTCCTTCTTCATAAATAGTATTCTCCGTTATAATATTTAAGTCTGGTACTCTGACTATTCGCTTTAATAAATCTATTTCATCATCTGGAATAGGAATGGGCTTATTAGAAAAAGTTACAAAGTTCAGTATATGATTTGTTTCTAAGACTTGTACATAGGATGCGTGGTTAATGTTTACAAATACATAATTAGAGATTAAAGGCAACTCTACTTTTCGTTTCCTTGTTCCATACAATCGAATTTTAGTGTAAAGTGGTAGATAAGCCTTTATATTTTTTTTAAGAAGTTGATCTAATACTTTTTTTTCGCATCTATATTTGCAGTATACTGCAAACCAATTGTGCTGCAAACCAATTGCCATATCATTGTTTGGTTTTAAATGCTTTCTAAATACTTATTTGACAAATTGGTAGGCTTCGCCCAGTTTAAATCCCATTCATTTTTTAGCCTAAATGCGTAAGATTTAATTATAGAACTTCGAATTATAACTATTTGTACATAGCAACAGTGTATACTGTGCCTAAGTTAGTAAGAAAGTAATTGGTGTGTTATTAAATGTTTGGAGGTAACAATAAGTAGAAAAGATAAGATAAAATAAAATACCAAATTTGGAGTTAAAGAATGTAAGTTTTACAGAAAATAGCCTTGGAATATTTAATTAAGTAAAACTTATCAGTCACAAAATTCTAATTTGAGTGTGTTTAGATTTTATCAAAATTTTCTCTTGTACACGTCAAATATACGTCATTTTTTGTTGATTTATATCAAGATACATCATTTTATTGCAGAAAACACTAAATTTAATTGTTACTTAATTTGACTTTAACTAGTCACTCATACGATCACCAGCTGGAGTTATAACCGTTACAGCACGTCCAGTTTTGGGGAAGGCAATTGGAAAAGTGTTCCCAACAAAAAAGAATAACTCGCTGGCTGTTTATACTACTATTGGTACAAGCCAGAAATAACTACCCACTCTAACTTGTCCTTTTGCTACTACTCTGCGTTGTTCGTCAGTCATGTAGCTACGGCTATATTCCCTCCTCACGCC
>CAZXYA010000184.1:0-14741 GCA_964644655.1 uncultured Saprospiraceae bacterium
CAGGGGCGACCACATTTGTATAAAACCCGCTATTATGCCACTCTAAGGTGCAGCGTACCGACCATATTTTTTCTTAGCCTGACGGCTATGGTCTTATATCTTTACTCTTTTGTAAAGATATGAGACTGAAAACATCGGTAAAACTAAAAAACCATGCAATTCAACTATAAATATAGCGGCAGTAGCGGCATCCAAAGTAGCGCTAAGCAAGTAGGCATTTCCTTTGCCCCGGATACTTTAAGAGCACCGACCTTCTTCGTTGGTCAGCTTCATAAACATTTGCCTTTTCGAGAAGCTATTTCCGCTTTGCATGACATCGTGATTTCAGATTTACGACATCAACCTAAAGACAGAACGGCTTATTTAGCTTGGGCAAAAGAACAGGAAGATTTATGGATTGCAGAACATGCAGACAAAGCAGAAGCAACAAAAGCTAAAGTAGCCGATTTAAGAATACAATTAAATGAGCTACGCGAAAATAGGCAAGCGATTATGGCGCCTTTTAATAAGGCAAAACAGGAATATTTTGCCTATATCCGCAAACGAGATTATGATATGTGGTATGTCTTAGACCCTGTGATTACGGTACATCCAGATGAAGTATTTTTTGAGTGTTTTAGCCAAGACGAATCTTCTTATGGCAAATTAGGCTGTAATTATAATGTCTTCCAACAAATCAGCGAATACGAATGCGGAACAACCAATATTGATTATTCCAATGCTTTGTATAATGAATTTCAAAAAATCAGAGATTATAAAGCGACCGAATTTAAGATAGACCCTTCTGGTTTTGAAGTGGCGACGGAGGGCGAAGATACCTACAAAGAAGTAAAAATTGACTTGCCAGAAAACTGGGTCAAAGGATTTTTACAAGTTAGTTCGGCGATGACTTTACCCTCGGCTACTTTTGATTTGCATCCGATGGATTTGTATAATTTCCTATTTATATTGAAACGATACAAAGCCAAAATTGGCCCTCGGTCTATTCGGTTTAAGTTGAATCCAGGCAAACCCATTGAAGTCATTTTTGAACCTTGGAATTATGTGGTAAAATGTCCTCGGTCAATTTATAAGGGCGATACCGAAAGAGAAATCCGAACTTGGGGACGTCGCCGATTATTGACGCTGGAACGTTTAATTCCCATTAGTAAAAACATCAAAGTAACCCTTTTAGGCGATGGATTGCCTTCTTTTTATGTAGCCGATTTGGGTGATATGAATTTCACTTTGGGGTTATCAGGCTGGACCGCCAATGACTGGTCGAATAAAAGCAAATTTGATTTATTACAGCCTACTTTACAAGTAGAAAACCTAACCATTGAATTGGTTTGGGAAGCCCTTAAAAAAGTATGGTTAGCCACCGCAGCAGATTTAGCAAAGACCACTCAATTAAGTACTTCGACCGTTTTAGGTGCATTGCAAATATTGGTACAAGGCGGCAAAGTCATCTATGATTTAAATAGACAAGTTTACAGACGAAGAGAACTCAGTAAAGAAGCATTGAATCTTCGTGAATTGCGCTTTAATAACGAACAAGAAGCTTTAGCTAGTGACTTACTAGTAGCAAAAAAAGTAAAAATTCATCAAAAACTACAAGCACATCATGGGCAGTTAGTCATGGGTAAAGTTTTAACCAATTATAAGCCTAAAGACGTAACGCTTCATTTAGATGACCAGCAGAAAATCATAAAAGCTAATTGTACTTGCGATTTTTTTAAGCAACACCAATTAGTCAAGCCTTGTGAGCATATTTTAGCGATAAAAGCCTTGTCTGTAGGCAGTTTGCAGTAGGCAGTATTACAGTAGGCAGTTTGCAGTTTTGCTTACAACTCATAACTTCTATCTGTTGACAGACAGGCATCACTACTTAATCGTTCTTTGAAATAATTACTAACATTCCCCGAAAGTCAGTTATCTGTGTACCCTAAATCGTACACCATGAACCGTCTTTCACCGCACACTTGCTTGAATGTGAAGAGAAACTCACATTCCGATTGATGCCATCGTCAATCAGACATATAGCTTTTTCATGCTTCACCCAGTCGGTCGAGACTTTGCAGCCTAAAGTACCTATATAGTTATTTCCGAGAAAACATCGGAGATGTGAAATAACCATATAGGTACAGGCTGCTTGAGTTGACAGACTAGGTCATCGGTTCGCACGAAGTGGGGGAATGTTGGGCTGGTTGCTAGTTACTGTTTGTTCGAGACAAACCAGCAACTAGCAACCAGTCCGCGTCCAAAAATCTATTGCACTTGCATTAACTTATCAAAGTTTTACACTTTTATAGGTTTCGATTGATGCCATCGTCAATCAGATTCATAGCTTTTTCATGCTTCACCCAGTCGATCGAGACTTTGCAGCCTAATGTCAACATATATTCATTTACTAGACGACATCGGAGATGTTAAATGAAAATATGTTAACAGGCTGCTTGAGTTGACCCACTAGGTCATTGGATTGCACGAAGTCGCTGTCCCCCTTTATTTTTCTATACCATTTTCTACCATATAGTCATTAAAGTCCATTGAAGTATAATAAAATTAAGTACTTAAACTTAGCTTTTTCAAATCAAGTTCTACTCGTCAAAAACTATATGAACTTAAATGACTAAATGGTAAAATATTTATGGTTAAAACCCTAATCATGTCAGACGATAGAAGAACTTTGCTCCGCCAACAAATGCGGGAAACATCCAGAGAAAACGTTATTTTAAATGAAATGAAACGTTTAGGTTTTTGGCCAAATGAAGCAGATAAACCGACTTTGCCAGAACAAATTATTACCGAAGAAACTGCTTTAAATAAGGAATTGCGGCAATTGCTAAATGAGCAGCGATTATTGCAAGATAGAGACCGCTTATTGCGCAAAATTCGGAAAGAGCGCATGAAAGCGTCTAGGGAAAAACAAAAAGCCAATCGGGAAAAACGAGAAGCGGCTAGACTTACCCGTAAAGCTGCTTGGCAAGAAAAACAACAAAAAGACATTGTTTATTTAGGAGAAGAAGTATCGGGTGGACTAAACGATGAAACCAATAATACGGAACAATTAAAAAAATTAGGTTTACCTATTTTTGAATCGGTTGAACAATTGGCTACTTTTTTAAACATCAATATTTCTCAATTACGATTTTTAGCCTATAATCGAAAAGTTAGTAAAGTCTCGCATTATAAGCGGTTTTATATGGCTAAAAAAAGTGGCGGCAAACGATTGATTTCTGCCCCCATGCCGCTTATGAAAAGTGTGCAATATCAAATTTTAAATGAGCTATTATACTGTTTGGAGATTCAAGATACGGCTTACGGTTTTGTGCCAAATCGGTCGATTGTGGACAATGCCAAACAACATATTGGGCAGTCGGTGGTCATCAATATGGATTTAAAAAACTTCTTTCCAACCATTACTTATAAGCGAGTCAAAGGTTTATTTAAAGCATTGGGCTATGCGCAAAAATATGCGACTATATTAGCCTTACTTTGTACCGAACCAGAAACGGATGAAATAAAAATGGACGGCGAACGCTATTTTGTGGCTACAGGCGAACGACATTTGCCACAAGGCGCACCAACTAGCCCTGTTATCACTAATTTAATTTGCCGAACTTTAGATAAACGGATGCTAGGCGCAGCGAAAAAATTAGGCTTCACCTTTACTCGCTATGCCGATGATTGTACTTTTTCTTGTGCAGAAACTGCTAAATCCAATGTTGGCAAAATGCTTTGGATTGCCCATAAAATTGTCAAAGAAGAAGGGTTTATAATGCACCCTGATAAGTTGAAAATTATGCACAAAGGGCGGCATCAAGAAGTGACAGGCATTGTGGTCAATGAAAAATTAAATGTGAGTCGCAAAGATTTAAAGAATTTCCGAGCCTTATTATTTCAAATTGAACGAGATGGATTTGCAGGCAAATCTTGGAATAATAGCCCTAATTTGCCCGAATGTATTCAAGGATATGCCAATTTTGTGCTGATGGTGAATCCGAAGAAGGGGAAGGTTTTGAAGAGTCAGGTTCGGCGGATATTGAAGAAATATTGTTAGGGAACGATGAACGATGAATTGTTATAACTTGGAAGGATTATACAAAAAATGACTAAATATCGTTTTAGGTAAAATGATATTTATGAGCCTAAAAGATACCATCCAAAAAATCCCGCTCGGCGCAAGCGAAATGCACCTCAATGGCAAAAAATACCTCGTCACTCGAAAAGATTTTAACCAAGGAAAAAGCACCAAAGTATATGCAGAAGCATTAGGCGGTAATGATTTTATTAGTTTTAATTTTTATTTGACGGCTAAAGGGGAACAATTAAAACCTTGTGAAATGCCTAGGCAAAAGGTATTGGATTTTTTGAAAAACTTTTGATAGAATGATTCCCGAAGAAGTACCAAGTGATTTACAACCTGAAGGGAATATTAGATAGAAAATATACGCTTATTTAAAGCGTCCAAAAAGAATTTTAATCGACTTTTTTCATCTATTTGTATAAAAAATACTCAACCTTTTGACCAGAATGCTTCTTTTGTATTATGTTTGAGGGGAATAGGCAATATTACAATTTGTCTTTCTTTTACAATCTTCTCATAAAATTGGTTGTCTATTCTTCGAGCATTTCCTAACTTTGAAATGGAAAAACCTAACAACTATTTAAAAAACAATAAAAATAGATTAACATGAAAAAAATGACTCAACTTTTTGGAATCCTTATGTTAGCATTTCTAATGACTACGGCGGTCCAAGCACAAGATGCGGTAACCCTTGATGAAATTCTCGAAAACTATTTTGAGAATATAGGTGGAGAGGAGAATTGGAAAAAAATTACTTCCATGAAAATGACAGGTAGTTCCTCTATGCAGGGATTGGATGTAGCTGTAAGTATCCAATCAATGGCACCTGCCTTTTTCAGAATGGAAATGAATATTCAAGGCAAGCAACTAGTTCAAGCCTTCGACGGAGAAACAGCATGGATGATTAATCCATTCGCAGGAGGAGAAGAACCGACCAAATTAGATGAAGAACAATCTAAGCAATTTAAAAAGCAAAAGTTTCAAGATGAATTTATTGACTATGCAGGTAAAGGGCATACCGTAGAATTGGATGGAACGGAAGAAGTAGATGGAACAGAAACTTATAAAATAAAAATGACCAAGAAAGAGGGAGATGTAGTTTTTTATTTTTTTGATACAGAAAATTTTGTCCCTATCATGGTACGAGGATTTGTAGATGCAGGGCCTGCAAAAGGACAAGCTACGGAGACTTTCATGAGCGATTACCAAGAAGTGGATGGATTGATGATTGCCCATACTACGGAACAAAAAGTAGGTGGTGCAACTGCATTTTCTTTTACTGCTGATGAAATTGAGCTAAACGCTGAAGATATGAAAGCAAAAACTTTTGCTTTCCCAAGTGAGACAGCGGAAGAAAAATAAATAATTTTTATACGCTTACAAAAGACCTGTTGGAGCTTCCTTTCCAACGGGTCTTTTTATTCTGTTCTGTCTTCCTAAAATGAATTTTATTTATAAAAAACAAGTAATTATTCAGCACAATTAACCGCCTTCTTTATTTTACCATTTAAGGCATGTAAGTAAAAGTTAAATCAAACTAAATGAACTTAAATAACTAAATGGTAGAAAAATTGGTTTATTATATTTTAGTGGCGAATTGTTACAAAAACAATTACTAATGAAACGAATCACTTACTCCTTTATAACAATATTTTTTCTTTTTACATTTTTCCAAAATATATCTGCCCAAGAAGAAGCCATCAAAGTCCCCTTTGGGGCAATGAATGCAAGAAGTATTGGACCTGCTGTAATGAGTGGTCGTATCACCACAATAGATGCAGCGGCCAAAGATCCACAAATACTATACCTTGGAACTGCCAATGGCGGTGTATGGAAATCAAATAGTGCTGGTGCTACCTTTAGCCCTGTTTTTGATGAACATACTCAATCCATTGGAGCGATTGCTATTGACCAAAACCATACGGACACCGTTTGGGTTGGAACAGGCGAACCTTGGGTTAGGAATAGTGTCTCTTACGGAGATGGCATTTACCGTACAACCACGGGCGGAAGCACTTGGACTCATTTAGGATTGAAAGAAACAGAGCGCATTTCCAAAATTCAAATCCATCCTGATAGTTCCAATATCGTTTACGTAGCCGCACAAGGGCATCTTTGGAATGGGAATGAAGAGCGAGGTATTTATAAAACGATAGATGGTGGTAAGACTTGGGAAAAGATTTTATACGTGGATGAAAATACGGGTGCAGCCGACTTAAGTTTGGATAAAAATAACCCTGACGTTTTATATGCTGCTATGTGGGATCATCGTCGAAACCCTGATTTTTTTGTTTCTGGAGGGAAAGGAAGTGGTCTTTATAAAACAACGGATGGCGGGAAAACTTGGAACAAAATTCACAAGGGATTTCCTAGTGGCGACCTTGGAAGAATGGCAGTAGAAGTAGCCCCTTCTAATCCAAATATTGTATATGCTACGGTAGAGTGCAAGGAAAAAAAAGAAGAAGGATTGTATCGTTCAGAAGATGGTGGCGCCAATTGGGAACATATTTCTAATGACTTTAATAGTACGGTTCGCCCTTTCTATTTTTCCAGAATTATTATTGACCCAAAAGACGAAAATACGCTTTATAAATGCGGTCTCAACCTTACCGTTTCGAAGACAGGAGGAAAAACCTGGCGAACGGTCTTTAGTGGTGTTCACTCCGATACTCATGCCGCTTGGATTAATCCAAATAATACCAAACATGTCGTTCTTGGAACAGACGGTGGAGGCTATCGCTCATTGGACGGCGCCTATACTTTTGAAATGTTTAATGACTTGCCCCTTTCTCAATTTTATCATATTAGTGTAGATAATGAAAAACCATTTAATGTCTATGGCGGACTACAAGATAATGGTTCATGGGTAGGGCCTTCCAAATCTCCCGGTGGAATTGAAAATAAAGATTGGACTTTTACCAATGGAGGAGACGGATTCTTTTCATTTCGACATCCCACGGATAAAAATATTATTTATTCCGAATCGCAAGGCGGAAACATTATTCGTTTCGATAAGTCTGACTTACAAAGTAAAGATATTAAACCCTTACCAGAAGAAGGAGAACCCGACTATCGTTTTAATTGGAATGCGCCCATGCATATTAGCTCTAATAACCCTGAACGATTATATTTTGCGGCACAGTTTCTTTTTAAAACCGAAGATCGAGGGGATTCATGGGAAAGAATTTCTCCTGACTTAACTACGAATGACCCGCAACGTCAGCGCCAGAAAAAATCGGGTGGACTTTCTATTGATAATTCTACTGCCGAGAATAATACTACAATTTATGCCATTGCAGAATCTTCTTTAGACGAAAATATTATATGGGTGGGAACGGACGATGGCTTGGTGCAAGTTACTTCCAATGGCGGTAAAAATTGGGACAACGTTACTGTCAATATGCCCAATCTCCCAAAAGGACTTTGGGTAACAACGGTCGAACCCTCTAATCATGACAAAAATACTGCTTACGTGACCATTGATGGACATAAAAGTGGAGATAAAAATATTTATATTTTTAAAACTACGGACTTAGGGAAGACTTGGACTTCTTTGGTTACCGATCAATTGGATGGTTATGCCCATGTTATTCGAGAGGATTTAAAACAACCGAACCTATTGTATCTAGGCTTAGAAAGAGGATTGTACATTAGTATAGATGGCGGTATTTCTTGGAAAAGATTTGACAATGGAATCCCACATAATGGGGTAAGGGCTATTGCCATTCAACCACGAGAAGACGCATTGGTAATAGGCACTCACGGTAGAGGTGCATTTATCATTGATGATATTACACCGCTGCAACAAATAAGCAAAGAAGTGATCAATGAAAAATTACACTTCTTTAAAACAAAGCCTACTTATCTTCAACTATCAGGTGGGTCTAGTTGGTTTAGTGGGGCAGGAAATTTCGTTGGTGCCAATCCTAGAAATGCGGCATACATTACCTATTACCTGAAAAAACGGCACACTTTCGGCAAGATGACCTTACAAGTTTTTGATAAAGAGGGAAATTTTGTAAAAGAATTGCCCGCAGGAAAAAGTGCAGGTATTAATATCGTTTCTCTTCCATTGCGTTTGAAGGCCCCCAAAGCAGCACCTACCAATAACCGTATGGCATTATTTGGTTCTGCTTTTCCGCCAACACTACCAGCAGGAGAATATGCTGTCAAAATTAAAAAAGGGAAAGCCGAGTATGAAACCCAAGTAAATCTAGCCTACAACCCCGACGATAAATACACTACCGCAGAACGCAAGCTACAACATGAAGCTTCGATGAAGTTATACGATATGACGAATCAACTAGGTCATGCTTATTTTGCTATGGAAGAGATGCACGAACAAGCCTCGAAACTCGCAGCAGGAAAAGTTAAGAAAAAACTACAAAAGAAATTAGCGCAATTCTCAGCAGATGTGGAAAAATACAAAGCTTCTCTAGTAGCCTTAGAAGGGGATTTCTACGTGGAAGAAGGCACCGCCTTACGAGAAGAAATTTCTACTTTGTATTTTGGTATAAGCAATTACCCTGGGGTTCCTTCCGACCGACAGCTCAATAAAATCAAAATCTTAGAAGGAAAAATGAAAACAGTCCAACAAAAGTTTGATGGTTTTCAAAAGGAAATGGTTATGCTAAATGAGTTGTTGGAAAAAGTGGAGTTGTCTCCTATTCAGGTAAAAAGTTTTGAAGAGTATATGGCAGAGTAGCGACTATTTCAGCATGATCTACATGGTCGTAAAGTTAGTATATTCGCAGACGGGACATTATTAGAATTAGATGCAGGTTTGAATGAGTATCATTGGCAATGAGCCTCTGTTGAGGCAGGTATTTATTTTTTGGTAGTGTCTTAAATATTTTGATTTCTATTATGCACGCGCAGAGTTGGCAGAGTCCGCAGAGGTCTGAAATACAACTTTTATATCTGCAAACTTTGCATTCTCTGCGTGAAATATTAACGGATTTAACCCACTACCTATTTTTTGATGCTTAATGGACAATTTGTTGGTCGATTAGTTGTAGTGAAATGATCTTTCTACTTCTTTAAAATCATATAAATCCCTAGTCCAAAACATAGTACCCCAATGGCAATATTAGAAATTCCTTGAATGTAGATACATCCGTTGTCAAAGCATAAAAATGTTTGTTCTCCTGCTTTTCCTTCTGTCATTGATATTCCAGAAGTTATCATGACTATTCCCATTAAAATAATTATCCAGCCTAGTTTGAGATTTCTTATAGTTTTCAGCATTTTTTAGGATTTCTTTTCATTAAAATTCACAGTTATTTAGGCGCTGCATCCAAATCTCCCTCCAAATAAACTGATGCTCGCCAGAATAAAACGGCCGCAATACTACTCATTACTAAGCCCAACGTCAAAGCCCAACGCAAACCTTCCTGCCCAAAGTCAGGCGTTAAATAATCACTTGCCATACCGATGAATAACGGGCCTAATCCCAAACCAATCAAATTGAGGAACAAATAAAATACCGCCGATGCCAGAGCACGCATTCGCAAACCGACCATCCCATGTGCCATCGCTATACAAGGGGCTAAATAAAAAGACCAAAGTGTTTTAACCACTATATTACCACCAACGACTACATATTTATTAGTGGTCACTAGCATTATAGCCAATAAAGGAATAGAAATCACAATTGCGACTGTCGGAATAATCAAATACATTCGTCTATCTTCCTGCCCATATTTATCCGTTAGATACCCGCCTAACCAAACCCCTAAAGCACCACCGCCACCACTACCAATAGCCAACCAAGTACCAATTTCTCCTCTTTCCATACCATGCAATCGAGCCAAAAAGGAAGGCAACCAATTCCCGACCCCATAAACAGAAAAACAATGAATACCTGCCCCTAAAGCCAAGCATAAAAAAGCTTTTCGGCTCATTAGTAAACCAAATACTTGTCCCAAACTATAATTAGCAGCATCCTGTGTACTTAAGTTTTCTGCATAACCTCTTGGTGGTTCTTTAACGGTAAAATAAAAGAACACCGCATATAAAATCCCCGGTAATCCTAGTACCATTAAAGCAGTCCGCCAACCAAAAAATTCATCTAGCCAACCACCAAATAAATAGCCCAATAAAATCCCTATATAAATCCCCATCGAATAAACTGCCAAAGCAGTCGCTCGTTTATTAGCAGGAAAATAATCGGAAATCATCGAGTGTGCCGCAGGACTTGCCCCTGCTTCCCCAATCCCAACCCCAATCCTAGCCAATAATAATTGGGTGAAATTTAAGGCTCGGCCCGAAATAACGGTCATGGCACTCCAAACAGCCAAAGACACCGCAATTATCTTTTTTCGATTGGTTCTATCTGCTAGTCTGGCAATCGGAATACCTAAAGTCACATAAAATAAGGCAAAAGATAAACCCGTCAATAGACCCAATTGGGTATCGGATAAGCCTAAATCATTTTTGATACTTTCTTGCAGAATGACTAGGATTTGGCGATCTATAAAATTGAAGATGTATACGCCTGTTAGGACGTAGAGGACGTATTTTTTATAGGATTCTGAGTAGATGGGTTTTGTGGATGCTGAGTTGGGCAAGGTTGGTGGATTTTCGTTGTGTTGATAAAGTTAGTTGTAAGGTAGGGAAAAATTTAGGATTAAGATATATATAGAATTTTTTTATTCCCTTTATTTAAAAAATGATTTTTGATAAATCACATTCTTTTGAATCAAAAGAGTTTTTTACGGTTAATTTTTGATTAAACTTGTACTAAACAAGGATTAATTATTAAATTTCTCTTAATTAAGAGAAATTTTCTCTTATATTTGAGTAAATAAATTTTTCAAATTATGTTAGTACGCTTCGTAGTTTCTAATTACTTATCCTTTGGAGAAGAAACTGAATTTAATATGCTGACTGGTTCTGTTCGGCGTAAAAAGGAACACATTTATCAATTTGGGGATATAGAGTTGTTGAAAACGGCTGCTATTTATGGGCCTAATGGGGCGGGAAAGTCTAATTTGATTAGGGCTATCCTTCTTCTACGAGAAATCATAAAAAATGAAAATAATCTAGCGTCCTATCATATTGATTCTTTTAGAATGGAGGAATCTTTAAAAAAAAGTCCTACTCATTTAGAAATAGAATTTACAAAAGAAGGGAGAATGTTCAACTATGGTATAAGCGTTTTTAAAGGGCAATTTTTAGAAGAATGGCTTTATGAAACTGGAAACCAAAAAGAAAAATTAATTTTTGAGCGCAAAAAAAATAAATCACAAACTAAAATCAAAATATCAAATACTTTTCTTAACAATTCGGAAGACCAATTAAGAATCAAACTTTATGAAGAAGAATTACTAGCTGACAATAAACCATTACTTGTAATGTTAGCAAATGCTAAACGAGTATATCCTGAAATAAAATTAACTTTTGATTGGTTTGATGAGGATTTGGAAATTATAGGAATAGGTTCTAAAATTTTTGCCCTTCCTTTGCAATTTTATTTGTCAACCCCATTTAATCGTTTTGTCAATGATATTTTTAGAACTTTCAATACAGGTATCAAAAAAATAGCTTTAAAAACAATAGGTTTAGATGCTTATTTTGGGGTAGATAATATTGAACAAGCAGCAGAAATTAGAAATCAACTAGATATAAAAAATATATCCTTAGAAGATGCTTTTAAAATTATTTATGAACCCGATTCTAATCACATAGCCTTTGCCGTCAAAGAAGAAGGTCGGATTGTAGTAAAAAGGTTAGTTAGTGTACATGAATCAATAGATGGTCAAGAAATTGAATTTGAAATAGGCGAAGAAAGTGACGGAACACAACGTTTATTGGATTTTTTACCAGCATTCTTTGCCGCCTTTTCTGAAAATAAAACTTTATTAATTGACGAAATAGACCAAAGCATCCACCCTCATTTACTGAAAAAACTAGTCGCCAAATTTGTCAATGATAATAATACCAAAGGTCAATTAATTTTCACTACCCATGACAGCAACCTTTTAGACCAAAACATCTTCCGTCAAGATGAAATCTGGTTTACCGAAAAGAAAAAAACAGGAGAAACAACTATGTATCCTTTGAGTGACTTTAAAATCCGCTATGATTTAGATATAGAAAAAGGTTATTTAAAAGGTCGTTTTGGCGCAATTCCATTTATGGGTAATTTAGAGGATTTAAACTGGCATGAATATGCGTCGTAAAAATAGAAACTACAAAAAAGGTGGACGCCATAGAGATGCCCGACTATTTGTAATCGTAGCAGAAGGAGAACGTGAAGATGCTTATTTTCGGTATTTTAACGAAATCAACCAACGGATTTTAGTACAAATTGTGCCTAGAGTAGAAAATCAATCCGCCCCTAAACTATTTTTAGAACGCATCGAACAGTTCATTAAAGAGGATGGTTGGACGCCCAAAGAAAATGATGTCCTTTGGTTCGTTCTAGATGTGGATAGATGGAAAAGAGATTCTATCGAAGATTTGCGAATTGCTTGTCAGCAAAATAAAAACTGGTATTTAGGCATTAGTAATCCATGTTTTGAGGTTTGGTTATTATTTCATTTTATGGAAACTTTAGTTGATAATGGTGAAAAATGTAGTGATTTAAAATCATTTTTACACCAAAAAGCTAAAGGTAATCAAGAATTAAAGCGATTGGCCAGTTTATTAAATACAGTTGCTGAAAATGCAGCAAAAGCCGATACTTCGCCTAATCAGCAATATCCTGATAGAATGCAGACGAAATTATATCTTTTGGCTAAACAAATGATGGAAGTGCTGGGTAAATCCACCTAAATTAACTCTTGATTTGCTAAATCTAACAGATTTAGTAAATCTTAAGCAGCTTAAAAATTAGCATTTACTAAATGCTGAAAATTTAGCAAATCTTCCACTCAAATCTCCTTCAAATACCCCGGGTCATCCACAAAAAACTTAGTAAACTGAGATAATTCCTTCGGTAACTTCAAAGGCAACACCGCTTTCTTATTCAATAACTTAGGCTGTTCTTTCCCTTTTTTACGTTCGACCAAAACTCGGTGTGGTGCTTGCTTTTCCACCACCATAAATTTTAAGGTATTATCCACATCTTTTACTTCAAAAAGCAAATAATCCCAATCGCCAGGCGTATTGACTTTAACCACATTTTGGGTAACAGGCAAAGCTGCTTCATTAAAAGGAATCCAAGTTGTTTTTCTTTGAAAAGCAAATAAAATCTGCCCTTCTTGTCCATCTTCTTTTAGGGTCTTAGCCCCAATCATGCGATTTTCGCCAATGTAATATTTGTCTATCGTAGTATTGGGTACAAAGGCAGTTACGAGTTCATGTTTGTGCCCATTTCCTTCCAAATGTAGTGGTTGATTGCTTTGTTCTTGGATTAATACGGTCTTTGGCGTATCGTGATAAGGTAAAAAGGTGCCTTTGAAAAAAGCATCGCCCATTAGTTTAATTGGATGTTTGAAATCTAATTCAATCAATGGGTTACTTTGGTATAAAGAAGGAGAAATACCTGCTGGGTCAGCCGATAATTTTTCGGGCAAGGTAAAAATAGTTAGCTGGTTGGCGTTCAAATCTATCACTCGTTTTTCCGTACCACCCAAGGTATTTAACGCCGCATTTTGCAGCATTTTTCGCCCCACATTTCGAGGGTATTCATAAACTTCTGTTACTGCTTGCCCATTGGCATAAGCTCTTTCCAATTGATCAAATCCTTTACGGACATCCAAGACTATTTTTTCGCCTTTGGTAGATAGGGCATTTAATAATTTATGGTTATCTTTTTTGGTTAAAATAGTGGCTATTTCTATCCCTGCTATATCTAATTGGAGAATGGCTTTTTTCTTTTTGTGAAAATATTTTTTTTCGCCTTTGATGTCTACGATACCTAAATATTCGCTAAAATAAGTAGGTTCAGATACCGCATTCGGGCGAATGGTATTATCGTTTAGTTTAAAGATTTCCTTGCTGGTTTCATTGAATACAAATCGGTCGGTGGCCGTTGCCATACTTCGTAGAATAGCACCATTTACGTTTAAAGTTTCTAAGTCAATAAAGACAATGGTATCGTCACTTACTTCTGTTAAAGCAAAAGCCGTTTGTGTTCGTAAATCCATATAACGACTCCCACTTTTTCCGGTACATTTCACCAATTCTTGCCGACCCATTTTTACATAGGAATTAAAATTTATTTTCACCCTTTCTCCATCACAAAGCAAACATGCTTTAGTAGTTCCTAGTAATGTATATTCGCTAGTCTCGGTCTTAAAAACCTCGTAGCGTTGCCCATTTTTTAGCACCGTTTTTACATGCTGTGTAATCTGTTCATCATTGATTAAAAAAGGCTGCAAAGTGCGTTCATTTACAAAAGTAGACGTTTTAAAACCTGTTAATACTTCTTGTAAAATAGTGCCATCCCCAAAGACAATATTTTTTTTGCCCAACCCCGTAATCTTTTCTCCAAAAACGCTAATTGGATTCAGTTGATTATCAAACACCACTTTTCCTGCTTGTATCAGCCGAAAGTTTGGACTAACCAATAAATTAGCCCCTTTGAAGGCTAAGGATTTTTTACTTTTTTTACCAATTAAGGAGACCAACACATTGTCCAATAAAAAAACAGGCGCGGCTAATTTATTACCTTCAATATTAAACCAGTTGCCTCTTTCGTTTTGGCGATAAAAATTATGGGTAT
>CAZXYA010000185.1:0-14707 GCA_964644655.1 uncultured Saprospiraceae bacterium
TCTCAAATTTCAACTATTTTGATTTTCGGTAATTTATGCCGTTTACAGTATAATTTGATATAAATTAGCTATCTCTATCAGTTAAATGACTATTAAGAAAGGGTTTATATTACATTTTACAATAGGAATTAAGCGCTACTAAAGGCTATCTTTTTTAGGTATTTGCTCATTAAGAAAACGTACCCATGACTTTTCGAACACTAAGTTAAAGGTAAGTTTTTGGCATACATCTGTATAGTCTTTGGTGTCCATTGCTAGATAATCAGACATGTATCCAATAAGCGGGAGTTGTCTGCGAATTTTTTCTGAACTATCTATTGTGCGACAGAGTTCTAAACTTTCATTTAACTTTTTTATAGCACCGTCCAAGGAGGTAAATAGATTATCAATTGAACCTTTTTTCTCTTTTGGAAAAAAATCACCCGACCGCGTATATATATTACAAGAAACTAATGGGTCTGTTATTTCAGGAAAAAGGTCAGCTAATTCATGAATCAGCGCACTTGTACCAGTATAGTTCTTGTTAATTTCATTCTTTAGCCAATGCAATTGTGGATGCCAAAAAAGGATTATAAACAAATCATCACTTTGTTCAAGTGATTTTCTTGCCTTTTCCTTTATTTTTTTAAAACTAAGTTTGTTAATCAAACTATCATCTTTTTCTGCCACACCATATTCTTTAATGTTATATAAGGTAATAAGTAGGCGCTCTAAATTCAAATTATTGCTACAGTAAAAGTCTTTAACCTCAACTTTCTCTTGCTTATCTTTTTTAGTACCAATTTTATTAAAATAAGTTTTTTTGTAGAGTGTAGCGGAGATGTTATCTCTTACAAAAACAATATTGATACTTGGATTGGAAGTGTTTCTTTTTTCTACGGATTGAGTGTCCAACAATATTTTTTCAAAATTTTGAAAAGTAAAATTTTCATTAGGCTCCGAACTAGCCTTCTCTAATTTCTCAATAACTCTTGAAGGCCCAATTAGACAAGGAAGGCATACCCCCCTCATTCCAAAAGCAATTTTAGCAATAGATTTTATTTCATCTCCTTGATTTGTTTCTATATGACCTTCTGGTAATGCTATAGCATCAAATTTGCCTTGCAAAAGAAAGTCCGCTAAGTCATTCTCCGTACAAATACGGCAAATAGGACCATTTTCATTTTTTCTATCCGTATCTTTTTTATAGGCCTCTACCCGTTTTATATTTAAGGGCTTTAAACTCTCTTTTGTAGAAATTAGAATTGGTTCGCCATTTTCTTTTAAATAAGAGGATGTATTAGCTTGATGATATGGCCGCTCATTAGCTAACATCATTATGATAGGGGAATTGAGTGGATTCGCAGTAAAGCCAATTTTTAAGATATTATTATCTACAGTATGCTTTTCTTTTTCAAGCATCTTTTCAAGCGCTGCTTTATCTATATCATGTAATAAGGCAAATCTTAAAATACTTTTTTGGTTGGGCTGCGTTTCTCCATCGATAAACCGCCGAAGAGCATGACTGATGTCTTGTTGGATACCAATTTTTTCACATTTCACCTTTATTTCTGTAGGAGATAAATTCTTATCCTTAATTATTTGCTTTAGCTTAATTCTTATTATTTGAAGTTCTTTTGGATTCATTCTTTCAATATTGCTTTTTTTGCAGAAAAAAATATAATTCTGCAAAAATGTAGAGAAGTGCGTTTATGTTTTGAAAGCACAAATAAATTGAAAAAATGAATAGAAACAGAATAATATAATAAAAACTTTACTTTTTAGGAGAAAAAAACTGATGCGGGTCGTTTTAAATTTTAGAGCTAACTTTTTTTTAAACTTTTTTTTAAACTTTTTTTTCTATTGAAAAATTTTGCTAATTTTAGTTAGAATAAAGAATACGATAGATATTTAGATAATTGGTAGATATAAAAGAAATTAATCTTAAGGAAAAACTGCAATATCTGCTTAGAAATGCAAGTCAAATACTATCTAATTTAGAATAATAGTATTTATTACCTATTAAGGTAAATAAAAATGGTAGGTGATAGTAAAATAAATGATATTTTTTTTATATTCGCAAGTCAAATAAGAAAGAGAATATAAAGCTTAAGAAAAGGGAACAAAAAAGAGTCTTGGCGGAATCTAGTTCTCCCTTTTCTGAGCTCCATAGATAAAATCAAACAACGAAAAAACCCAATATAGATACAGTAGTACTGTATTTAACGGACTTTTTTTGTTTAAAATTAATTCTTTTATGATTTCTTTTTATCAAATCATTGTTGTTAATAATCGACTTTCCTTTAAAAGTGATTATGGAGGGAAAACCCACCTTTTCGAAAGCGGATGCAAAGATATAAACTTTAATATTGATAGACAAGTGTATAATGCTAATTTGTGTAATACATGTTTACTCCAACTATTATTCTATAACATCCTCATTTTAAAACATATTCTACTCCACAATATACTTAGTACATTTTGAAAAAAATAATTTTTTACTAAAAAAAATATTGAATTTTTATTTTTGGTAGGAAGGATGTCAAAGTAGCCTACCACCATTTTTTAACAAAACAATTTAGCCTATTATCCAACTTTGCAAAAGTTAAGCCATGTTATCAAAGCAGTATAAGCAAGAATTAATTGACTTTATTCCTACCTCAATGACCTTACTTCCTTTAAAAGCTAAGGATGTAAAGATTTCAGAGGATATTTTATTAGAATCTTTAATTCAATATATAGAGAATAAACTAACTATTGAAGAGGTTAACGCTTACCAAGATAATAATTTCCATGTAATCCTACATATAATAGATATTATTAAGAAACAAGCTGGTTCTTGATTATATCTATCCACCAGACATAAATTTTTACCCTTAAATAATTGTGTATGCCGCAATAAATTAATTAACAAACAGTACAATTCTTACACCTTCACTAGGCGGATTATAAAAAGGTAATCATTTCTAAAACAATAGAATAGGAACCTTCACTTCGAGAACACCAACATTCAATTTTAATTAGACAGCATATCATTTTTTGATAAATCGATGCGAGCTGTCAGATAGACTTATGTCTATTAGTTACTTTGATAACAAGTTGATATTGCAAAAAACATCAACCTGTTCAAATATGACTTAGCTATAGGTTTAGTGTATTAAAAAAAATCGCCACTCCTTGTCAGATTATTATATGCTCAATAGTCATTCTAATATAAAGCACATTTTTAATAATTAAAAATACCTTATTATGCAAAGCGCTAACGATATTTTAGAAAAATTTTATGCACAGTTTACTAATATATATGGTGTCCTTAAGGCAAAATATAAATTATCGGAATATGATACAGAAGAAAGAGTGCAACAAATGTTTTTTAATTTATCTGAAAAATTGCATAACATGTCAGAATCTCAATTAAAGGATTTTGTGGAAGAAATGGATAGTCCTATTAAATACCTTATTACTTGTGCAAAGAATGAAACATATACTCACTTGGGTCGAGAAAAAAAAGCAGAAGAAAAATATTATGCAAGGTATCATGAAAAATATACCCCATCCAATAGCTATGAATTAGAAGATACGTCAGAATCCGAGACTTGGAGTGACCTAGAAAGAGAACTTCCTTCCAGAGAATACAGAATATTACGAATGTCCATATTAGAAGAGAAAACAAATCATGAGATTGCAGAGGAATTTAACATTACTACTGAATACGTATACACTATCAAAAGTAGAGCTAAAAAAAGAGCCAAAGCCGTATTAGCAAATTTTAAGAACAAGAATAGTCTTACTTAAAGTGGGAGCTAGTCTTTCTAATAATTAATTAAACTTATTTTTTAACAACTTGGTGGGAGAAGTGGCAACTGTTTACTTCTCCTACCTTTATCAGATGTATGCGGCTATTTGTCCTTTGTATCTAAAAGAACCATTTAAATTATGAAAAATCCAAGTACCTTGACTATTTTGAAACTTCTTACAGGTTGTGTTAACAAGCCTGTTACAAAAAGTTTTAGTATTAAAGTCTTAGGGAGAGAACTCGTTAAGACGCTTGAATGCTACTGTCCTGTATTGATACTTTTTAGTAGTCAGTTACTACAGACTATTCATGAGTATGTCTTTGCAAATGGCAGTCCAGAAAAGCTAAAGTATGAATTGACTAGAGCTACAAAGCAAATGGAGACATTTCAAGAGGAATATCTTGAAATTTTACTACTTTCTTTAGAAGGGGCACGAATGATAGTAATTGAAAACAAATTAGTTGCTCCTAAGGAATTTGATAAATACATGATAGCAAAGCAATTTAAGGTTAGAAAAAAGGTTAATATTCATCAGAATCGCCGAAAAGAAACCCTTGAGGACAAAACTGGACGAATGGATAGGACAGACGGAGAAGTTACAGTTCTAAACTAAAACTTACTAAGCAACCCTATGCTACCACCACTTTTGAAAATTAGCGGCTACCAATCATTTTAGCTAAGTATACCAAATCAGGTAAGTTATATTGCTTAGTTAATTTAAAAATTGGTTGCTTATGTTTAGTGTCAAAAAGGTGGTTGTTTTTCTTGCCAACTTGCTTGTTGAATTTGTGGAGAGTCGTTTTTTTGCAGCACTTCAACGATTGTTAATAACTTATTGGTTATTGATTAGATTGGAACATGCAGATTTGGCATTATTTGAAAAAATAGTGCAAATTTTAAGCCTCTTACAAAATATTTAGTAAGTTCTTTTAGGTGAGAAAATTAATAGAAACGGTTGGTGCTGACGAGCATCAACCGTTTTTTATTGTAACCTATTGTAATATCATGATAAATACAATAGTCATATATATCAATAGTCCGTGAAAGATTAAGCGGCAATTTTGCCAAAATCACGGAGTTTTAAATAAACTGGATTATTTTTTTGCGGTATGGGGAAAATCCCAAACGCTGAAATAAATCTATCCAGCAAGAGTTCATTGAAATATTGAGTTTTAATACTAGCCATTGAAAAAGAATTTCTTTTTTCAATGGGTTGATTTAAATGATGTACAGCTTTGGCTAAAGATACCGCAGTTAAAGAGGCATTGAAGTGAAAATCAAGTCTTTTCTCTTTACGACTTTGGCATTGTTCTAAACCAGTAAATTGCTTGGCATCTCGATACAAAAATTCAATTTGAAATCGAGTTTTGTAATAAATCAAAATATCCGAGCCTTCCATTTTCAAATCTGTAGAAAAGTAAATTTTAACGGATTTGAGAGCTCCATCTTCTTTTAGATAATGAACAACTACGACTTTAATCCAACGCTTTAGGGCTTTTGAAAATACAACTGCCTCATAAGCGATAAAATCCTCTTCTTTGATAATTGGTCTAAAATGTTGTTCGTCAAGGTTTTTAACATCGACTCTGCCTGAAAATTTTCTAGGTCTACCTCTACCCAACTTGGGTAATCCTAAGTAACGGTATTGCAAAACGGCATCATCTCGTAAACGACTGATTACCTCGAAATTTACTGATATTGCCGAATCAACGAATGGTCTCTTTGAAAAATAAGCATCTACCACCAATTTGTTAGAAGTTTTAAGTAACTGTTCTCCTTTTTCGATAACTAAATTTGAATAATAAGCTAGTAAAGATTTATGCTCTTTTTGACCTATTGTTTGATAAGCACAAAGATGCATACAAGTATTATTCAAAATGTCGATGGCACCGAAACCGCCGATTTCAAGTCCTTTTTTGGAACGGCCTGCACAGCCTGACCAGAAGTACGCTAGACCTGGCGTTTGTTTTCCACTTTTGGAAATAAAACTAGGGTCGAAAGCAATCCCTAATTCATCTTGACAAACTTCGGTAATCAATTTTTGGTTGAAAGCTAAAAAGTCAAATGGCTTAGAAAAGTTATTCCGAAAAGTACCTTCATTATAATAACTGTATCTGCCTAGTTGTATAAAATTGACTCTTCCTCGCATCGTTAATAGTAGCCAAAATAGGTGTATTATAAACTTTTGCTGTCTTTTGTCAATTTTTGGTATTTTACTCAATATCTTCGCCGTGAGTATTTTTATGCTCATTGGTAAAAGGCTTTTTTGGTTTGTGTAGGAACTCACCAAGTTAGTGCTTTTACCTTTTTTATTTAAATTCTTTTTTCTTCACGGACTATTGATATATAGAAAGCCCAAGTTATTATAAACAACTTGGGCTTTCTATAAAAACAATGCCTAATTTCATTATAAAATAAGAGGAGTTATTAGGCGTAATTTACATTAAAAATATTAGCACAAATATACAAAAATAGAATGGTACAAGCAAGAGATAATTCCTATTATTTTTCTCACCATCGGTGGGAAAGGTATCTTTTTGCAGCGAAGGGAGATAATGCAATTGCACATCAATTATACAGAGCTAACAGTCAATTATCTAGTCAATTCCGCATTCTACTTACAGACCATTTAGAAGTTTTTATCCGAAATGCATTAAATGAGAATCTTGCAGAATATTTTGAAGATAGTGAGTGGCTTTTAAATAAATATCAACTCAAAGATAAATATCGAATTAACTCTATAAAAAATAAATATTTAGCACGAGGCATCACTCCAACAAACAATCAAGTATTGACAAAATTAACCTTCGGTTTTTGGACTGGGCTATTCTTGTCTCGGTCATATGCTGCTTTGAAAGGGCGTCCCATTCAGATTTTTACGAATCGGTCACCTAAATTTAAGAGAAAGCATTTTTCAAATAGTTTGAATAGGGTTAGATTATTTCGAAATAGAGTAAATCATGGCGAACCAATTATCTTTAACAAAGGAGGGGTTAGCGTAAGTCTTTATCAAGCCAATTGCATTTATCATGAATCCTATAGTCTTTTAAATCAACTCTACCCTCCTCTAGTTGAAGTGGCTAAAAAAAGCGAGAATGTACAGATTGTATTTGACACAATTTATGACGACATAAAAAAGTGCCTCTAAATAGATTTTATCCCCTCCCCTCTTTATTAAATTAAAATTTAAAATGAATGTTGTGTTGACTATCAACTCAACATTTTGTATCTTTACCAAAACTTATAATATGACATTCGGTGAAAAACTAAAGGAAATACGACGAGCCCAGAAAATTAGTCAAAGAGAATTGGCTAAAATAGTGGGTGTTGATTTTAGCTATATAAGCAAAATTGAAAACGATAGAATGCCTCCTCCAGCAGCGGATACTATTATTAAATTAAGCAATGCCTTAGATATTCCTGAAGAAATTCTATTGTCAGAATCAGGTAAATTACCTTCGAATGTAAAAAATATGGTTAATAAAAAACCTAATGCTGTTCTTTTTTTTCGACAAGCGGAAAGAATGAATCTCTCTACGGAAGAATGGGACGAATTAATGTCAACATTAAAAAATCTTAGATAAATGCAATTAGATGTCTTCAAGACAGATACGGAATATATTCAGGAGCACCGTCTCATTCAAGAGATTCAAAAGATGCGATGGTCGCCGTCCAAAAGAAGTATTTTCGAACAATGTCCTAGAAAATACTACTATAACTATTATGGCAGTAAATCTAGATATGCTAAGAATGATATTTTAAAAGAAAGACTAAAGTTTCTAACTGATATAAAAACAGTTTCTCTTCTTGCTGGAGATATAATACATAAAGTTATTGCCGCTCATTTGAAGGCTGCTCAAAGAGGAGAAGGTTGGAAGTATAATAGACTAATTTCTTTTGCCGAGGTGCTAATAGAAAATACAATTAAAAATACTAATGCTAAAAAAAATGGAGAAGACTTAGAAATACTCCACAAAACTGATGTTCTATTTGAATTGTATTATGGATTAGAAACAGAAGAGACCATTATAGAAAATTTAGAGTACAGAATTTTTACTTGTTTATCAAATTTCTGGCATCTGGATAACTTAAAACCTTACAAAGACCAAGTCACTAATGTTAATACACTCATTGAAACTCGCTTACATTGGGATTTATCTGATAAAGTGACTATTGATGAACGGTTAGACTATGGTGTTTGGTTAGATGAAAACTTTATAATTATAGATTGGAAAACCGGTCAAGTAGCATATGAAGATACGAGTCTACAGATGCTTGCTTATGCCATGTGGGCAATTGAAAAGAAAAAAATACCAATAAAAAAAATTAAAATAATCAAATACTACTTACTCGTTGAAGAGTTTAGAGAGCTCGAATTTTCAGCAATCCATTTGAGTCGGGCAAAAGCTAAAATTATACAAGATACCCAACGAATGGCCATCCTACATGATTTTGGGATGAATGGAGTTTCTGCAGCATTTGACCCTCACGTTAGCGAAAATTATTCAGAAGAAAATAGATGTAAACAATGTCAATTTTTAGAAATATGCAACCAATGACCACCATAGAAACAAATATCAAAATTATTAAGCCAGGTCCTAATCTTAGATTAAAAGTACAAGTAATTCAACTTGACGGGCATAAGTTATCTAAAAAACAAGTTGAAAGTCTTTGTAATAAACTATCGTATAGGCACAGTATTGCAGCAATCCCGTTTTATCATGATAATGAGTGGCAGGTGATTGTTAGAAAACAAGCTAACTTTTCAAGTATCCAGATTAAAGAAGAGAATTGGGCCATTATAGTAGATTTAGAAAATGCATTCTTTCATACTTTAAACTACCAAGATAAAAACCATCAAGAATTACTAGCTGAGTTTTTTAAAAGAAATTTGTTAATACAAATAGTAAAAAAAACCAATTGGTGGCGATTCAATAGTCCAAGAATATTCTATAAGCAAAAACCTTTAGAAAAAATGAGTGGGGTAAGTGCTTTTGAAAGATTTGAAATATCGACTGTAGTGATTGAAAGTGCGGGTATTGGTATTTCTATCGAAACAGGAATGGCTTACTTTACCAGTAATTCAGTAGCTTTTTATATAAAAAATAATCGAGAAGATGAATTCCTACATCTCATTAGAAGACAACAAGAACAAAAAGGTACTTTACTATACAAAGGTCCTAAAGGGGCGCAACAATGTTATTTTGTCGAAAATCCACATTGCAGTTGTAAACATACTCCAAGAATGAAAATTGAGGGTAAAAGTTACAGAAACATAGTCACCTACTACAAAGAAAATTACAACATAACAATTAATCCAAATTCACCCGCAGTAGTTGTTTCTTTTATAAAAGGGAGTGACCCCGTTCATGTCCCGGCAGAATGGCTATTCGTTCGTCTGATGAATAATGCTGTTCCTTGGAGATTAGAAAAATTGTCAAAAATTCCTCCTCATATTCGTCGTTATAAAATAAATGAATTCTGGAAACAACTGGGTAATAAGCCATTTGGCATAGATTTAAACGAAATCTCTTATCCTTTTTATGCGCCTCAACAACAAGAAAGTGGAAGAATAGATATGCCTGCTTTACTTTTTGGGAAGGGTCAAATTTTGAAAAAACCTCAATTATCGACCCCAAAAAATTATAATAATCACTTTAGGCAAAGAAAGCGCTTTCTGACTGATGCTAACTGTTTTCATGTGCCTCCTAATATTCCACGTAAGCTATTTTTTGCTTGCCCCCATCATCTAAAGGAAGTAATGTATAAATTTGGAGAAGATGCTTGTAAGAAAGTCTCTAATCTAACTGGAATTACTGTAACCCCTATTATATACACTTATGAAGATTCTCATCTTGAGGCGGTCATTCCACTATCTGACAAAACAGGCGTATTAACATTCGTAATGAATAATGACCCTGCATTATATTTTAATATAGCTTATGACCTCAAGAACTTAAATATAAAAAGAATAACTGAAAAGCAACTACTCAGACACGGTAACTACTTAAAAGAAAATAGTCCTAAAGGACAAAAAAGATGGGATACTTTCGTAGAAATGAATGTTTACAGTATTATTCAATTGATGGGCAATATACCATGGATTCCAGCGAAAAAACTAAACTATGATATACAATTAGCAATTGATGTAAGCGAAAAATTCACCTACCTCTCTATATCTGCGTTTATTTGGAAAGAAGATATGTATTTTCCAATAATTAGTTCACAAACCCATCCTAAAACTAATAGTAAAAGTGAAAAGATTAATCCGATTGTACTAGAAAAACATTTAACACATTTTTTTAATGACAATAGATTTATCATTAAAAAATATGGCATTACCAATATGTTAATATTAAGAGACGGAAAAGATTGTAAGAAAGAATATCAGGCAATTGTCCAAACTATCAAAAAATTACAAAATGAAGATAATCCAATCTTGAAGGATGATTTCCATTTTGATTTTGTGGAATATCGAAAATCAACTCAAAAAAATTGTAGATTATGGTCTTTATCCAAGACTGATAGAAGAATAGATAATGTTTTAGAAGGTACTTACTTTCTACCAAATCATCGAACAGCTTTCTTTTCTGTTACAGGTGCTGGAACCATCTCACAAGGAACTGCAAATCCTATCTTAATTGAATCCAAATATACCTTACCAGATATGACAAAAGTTCTTGAAGATATTTTTGCACTTACTCAGCTAAATTATGCTAGCCCCTCAGTTGCCCAACGATATACTTTACCTATCAAAGTTGCAGATGAAGAATTAAAGAATAAACGGGCACAAGAAATTGTTCGAATACAATAAGTTCAACTAAAAGGCTTTGAAAAAAACTAACATCATGAAGAATATATGGCAACCAATACAAACCTCCTATAATAATAATCAATTAATTAGTAGCATAAATGATTTATTAATACATCTTAAACTTTCAAAACTAGGTCTAGATAGTAAAATTCCAGGAGAAGAAATTGAACAGGCAAAAATAGAAATTAAAGAATTTCTCAATTTATTAAAACCGTATCTACGTAAAAAGCAATCGAGTAATAAAATTTTACCAATAGGTATTGATAGAAATACTAAAGAAATTATTAAGAATTTTTCTGATGCTCAAAACGATTTAGAATTAGCGAATTCTCCTCTGTTTAATCAATCATTTGATTCTTTGAAAGCGCTATTAAAAAAGAGCAACTTATCAGGAAATGAGCCAGAATTATTAATTCAAACCCTCACTTCTCTTGGAAATATTTTAGAAGAACAACAGCATACCAATTTAAACAATTTATCAGAAGATATATGATGATATTCAAAACACTCGAACTACACAATAGAGATTTACTCTCTGAAATAAAGAAAACTAGAGAAACATTATCACAAAGACAATTTCCTCAAGAGTTAGCACTCCTAAAATCATGGATATTGGGTGAATTAGACGCTTTGGAAGTTAAGTGTGACAGGTATATTGAGCAATTGGGCTATAAAGAAAAAAGTATTATCCCTGAATTAACAAAAAAAATAGATGAATCTGTCGCTTGGTTTAGAAAAATCAATAGTAGATGGATTTCGTCTTTACTACGTTTCCATGAAGATGATAGATTTATAATTAAAGTCATAGATTGGCTGCATCATCAGCACGACACCACTAAAAATGCTCCGTTTGGGTTAACTAGTGCAGAATTTGCTATTTTTCCTACACATGGTAATCCTTTACTGTACATTTTACCAAGTTCTTCCCAAAAAAACTTATTACATCTACCCTTACTCATTCACGAAAAAAGTCATGCTATTTTTCGTCATCCAAAACATCACGTCGAATTTAAAAGCTTAGTAGAAGATTTTCAGGAAGACCTATATTTCAGGCTTTTGCATTTTAATCAAAATAATTCTGAAAAATCAATTATACAAAATACCGCTACTAATAGAATTGTTTTGGCTTGGGCATTCTGGCAAGAAGAATTATTTTGTGATATGATGGGATTACATATGGCGGGCCCTGCCTACTTATACGCTTTATCACATTATCTAAAGTTTGGCAAAGGTAAAAGAGCTTTTCAGCTTACTGAAAAAAAGCTAGGTCAATCTAAACACCCTGTATCTTGGATTAGAATTAAAGTTCTAGCACATGCCGCTAGAGACCTAGATTTACAAGAGGAGGCTGATGAATTAGAAGAAGAGTGGGCACAATATGCGACGTATTGGGGTATAAAAGAAGATTTTTTCGGATACTACGATTCAAGTTATTTGAAGAAATTGTACGAAGGATTATCCGATATGATAATAGAGGCAAATCCTGTTCCTTTTTGTCATTATGATTTAAGCATTGAAGAATTTGACAACAATAAACACGATTACATTCAACTAATGAATCTTGCTTGGAAAAAATTTCGTTCTAATCCTTCAACTTATGAAGATTGGGAGACAAAAATAATTCAATCAATTTTAGAGCAAGGAAATGATGGTTTTGCATCTAAATTAGTAGTAGCTTAGCCTTTATAAAATTAGTCAAATATGGATACTAAAGTAACCAAACCTGTTTATTTAAGAACCTTAACTATAGAGAATATTCGTAGCTTTGGAAAACAACAACAATTGTCCTTTACTTCTAAAGACGATAAAGTGGCCCAATGGAATTTAATTTTGGGAAATAACGGCACGGGAAAAACTACGATTTTAAAAAGTATTGCGCTGGCTTGTTTGAAAAACGTAAGTCACTTGAGGGATATTGACATTGATTTTTTTTACAGAAAAATAGAACTCCTCCCCTCAATTACATTTGATTTAGGCTCTTCTTGGAGAAATACTAAAACTACTATTTTTGAAAGTTCATCTATAAAGAATAAACCTGTAAATGTTTTCGGTTTTTCTTGTGAGGGCCCAAAAGATAAGTTATTAGCAATGCCTTTTTTTGGTTATGGGGCCTCCAGATTAATTGGAGAAACCGTACTTAGCAAAGGAAGAAGTAATTTCTCTGCCAAAAGTTTATTTGATGACAATGCTAATTTGATTAATGCAGAAGAGTGGTTAATTCAAGCAGATTACCATGATTTAAGCAATCGAAAAAAAACTAATTACAAGAATAGCATTAATGAAAAAGAGCGAATTTTAAAAATTTTAAAAAAGCTATTTAAAGGAGAAATTGATGATATAAAGATAGATAATTCAAACAAAGTTCCCAGAGTCTTATTTAAGACGAAATATGGTTTGGTAAGATTGCATCAATTGAGTTTGGGCTATAAAACTTTAATAGCTTGGATGGTAGATATGGCAAGCAGGATGTTAGATTATTATTCCGAAAGTAAAAATCCACTTAAAGAACCTGCAATCGTAGTAGTAGATGAAATAGACTTACATCTACATCCAAGTTTTCAAAGAGAATTAGTTGATTTTTTAACTTCAACTTTTCCGAGAACTCAATTTATTGTTACTGCACATAGCCCTCTTATTGTTCAAGCCTTTGAAGATGCCAATATTTTTCTACTTGAAAGAAAAGGGAATCAAACCATTGTTAATCAAAATCCAATAGGCATTAAAAATTGGAGGGTTGACCAAATCCTAACAAGTGACCTATTTGGGTTAAAAAGTGCTAGGTCTAAGCAATCGGAGAAAGCAATGACTCAACGGAGAAAAATTCTCTCAAAAAGTAACCTAACGGTAGAAGATGAAGTGACCCTTCAAAGATTAGAAGAAAATACTGACAATTACTTTATTGGGGACAATAAAAAAGAAATAGACGGTTTCGATTTGATAAAAGATTTCGCTCGTAAATTAGGAGAAAAAAAGCAGAAAGGAGAACTATGATACGTGTGGAAAAGTCTGGTCATATTCCCAAAACTCTTCAAGAAAAAGGTCGTGAACTTGTAACCCTCGCTTGTCTAGCATTTGAAAAGAGTCCTAGTAGCTATACTTCTGCGCAAGGTGTTAGCAATAAAAATTTGAAAAAAATTGAAATCAAAAACAGTATCTACGGTGCGAAATCTGTAAAAAAGCAGCTTATTGAAGAACAGTTTGGTAAGTGTTGTTTTTGTGAATCTGACTTTACAGCTAATGGTCATGGGGATGTAGAACATTTTAGACCCAAAGGTGCTTACAAAAAAAAAGGAATGCGCTCATTGACCTATCCTGGCTACTATTGGTTAGCTTATGATTGGGAAAATATTTATTTCTCTTGTCAAATTTGTAATGCTAGTTTCAAGGGAAATGAATTTCCCTTATTTGATGAAAGCAAAAGAGCTAGAAATCACACCGAAAATCACTTAATTACAGAAGAAACTCCAATATTAATTCATCCTAGCAAAGATAACCCCGAAGAATTTATAGGATTTAGAAAGGAAGTACCTTATGCAATTAACAATAGTGAGAAAGGGCTACAATCCATAAAATCTTACGGTCTTGACCGAACAACGTTAAACAATCAAAGACTAGAGTATCTTGAACTGTTGACCGCACTACTAACTTTTGCTGAACTGGATTTAGAAAACCCTAATGTAGTCAAGTTTGCAATGGATTACTTTAAATGCTCTTTTGGGGAATTGCAAAGAAACGTAGAAAATGGTAAGAAGTATAAAAATATAGTGGCTACAAAAAGAAGTAAATTTACCGCCATGATTCGAGCTAATTTTCCTGACTTGCCTCAAAATTATTTAAATGCTTGAAAATATAGTCAATTGAATCGTCAAATTTGTAACTCCTCCAATTATCATTCAGCATCTCAATTCAACATGCCCAACTAAACTGGTTCTAGCGGAACAAACGGCTGTTTTGTCCCACATGAAATAAGCGTTAGCCCATACGTTCATTGACTTAACGTGACATTTGAGACCTCCCATTTATTTGATTGTTTATGGGTATTATTTTGGGAGAAAGGAAAACGGACGTTACATTTTCACGAATAATGAAGTAATAATGGTTAAATAGTTTTATTTTT
>CAZXYA010000186.1:0-14674 GCA_964644655.1 uncultured Saprospiraceae bacterium
TGGTCGATATTTTAAGTCTCCAGACTTGAAATCACTATCTGGTCGTCTCCAGACGACCGAATTGAGCAGTAAAGGTCATCAGAAGACGACGAGATACCCTGATGGAACCTGGAGTCTTTATTCATCGGTAGTCGATAAGATATGCCAAATTTTAAAAATTTGGCATATCTATATCCTGCTTGTAGGATGCTCTGTTACGCTACATGCCCAAAACCCCCACGGCGAAAATCTAAAAATGGATTGCAAAGCCTGTCATACTTCAGACGGCTGGGAAATAGCAATGGATAGTTGGAATTTTGAAGCAGACCCCAAGATTGAATTGTCTCGAACAACAGGCTGGCCATTAGGGCTAGATACGGCAAAATTTAATCATTATAATACGCTTTTTCCTCTGAATGGACAACATCAGGGCGTAGATTGCAGAGCTTGTCATGAAAACTTAGTCTTTGACCAAGCTAGTACCGATTGCATTTCTTGCCATGTTGATTTGCATCAAAATACAGTAGGTTCAGATTGTGCGAGATGTCATACAGAAGAAAATTGGTTAGTAGATAATATCACGGAATTACACCAAGAAAATGGATTTCCACTACTGGGAGTACATGCTCAAATTAATTGTATAGAATGTCATGAATCTGAAACGGGTTTGCAATTTGATAGAATTGGCAATGAATGTATCAATTGTCATTTAGCAGATTTTAATGCCACAACGGACCCCAATCATATCGCCTCTGGTTTTTCTTTAGAATGCATTGATTGTCACTTAATCGAAGGTTTTGATTGGTCTTCTGAGTTCATTAATCACGATTTTTTCCCTTTGGTCAAAGGGCATGATATTAAGGATTGTAATGCCTGTCATACTAATGGAGATTTTAAGAATACACCGACAGATTGTGTCGCTTGTCACCAGGAAGATTTTAATACTGCACAGAGTCCGAATCATATCGCCTCTGATTTTTCTACCAATTGTGTCGATTGTCATACTTTAGACGTGGACTGGATGCCAGCAGAATATTTGCAGCACGATAATTTATTCCCCATTTATAGTGGTTCACATAATGGGGAATGGGATGCTTGCGTTGATTGCCATTTAAATCCCAATGATTTTTCAGAGTTTACTTGTACAACTTGTCATGAAAGAAATGAAACGGATGATGACCACGACGATGTCAATGGTTATGTCTATAGTTCGCCCGCTTGTTTGGCTTGCCACCCAACAGGGAACGAAGATGATAATTTTGACCATAATCGAACTCGATTCCCACTTCAGGGAGCGCATATTGGCGTAGATTGCATCGAATGTCATGCCAATGGCTATACAGGAACACCAACGGATTGTGCGGCCTGCCACGCCGATGATTTTACTAATGCTAAAGACCCTGACCACGTAGCAGGAGGTTTCTCGATGGAATGCCAAGTTTGCCATTCCGAACAGGCTTGGGAACCTGCCATTTTTAACCATGATGCCACCGATTTTCCATTACGAGGCGCACATGCCCAAGTAGATTGTATCGAATGTCATGCCGATGGTTATGAAGGTACACCGACAGATTGTGCGGCTTGTCACCAAGCAGATTACGACCAAACGACTAATCCAGACCATAAAGCATCAGGATTTAGTACGGATTGTATTGTTTGCCACTCCGAAACGGCTTGGATTCCAGCGGTATTTGACCATAATAATACCAATTTCCCCTTAACGGGGGCGCATATTGGTGTGGATTGTATCGAATGTCATGCCGATGGCTATGCAGGAACACCAACGGATTGTGCGGCTTGTCACCAACTGGATTTTGATAATGCCAGAAGTCCTGACCACCAACGATTGGGTTTGTCTACAGATTGTACTTTGTGCCATACGACTGACCCAAATTGGATGCCTGCGTCTTTTGATATTCATGACCAATTTTATCCATTAAATGGCGCACACGCAGCGATTAAGAATGATTGTGCAGCTTGTCATAATTCCACTTTTACCAATACACCAACCGAATGTATTGGCTGTCATCAAAGTGATTTTGATAATGCTAGAGACCCAAATCACCGAAATGCTGGTTTCCCAACCGATTGTACAGAATGTCATAGTGAAGTAGCTTGGGAACCTGCCAACTTTGACCATGACGGAATGTATTTCCCAATTTACAGCGGACCTCACCGAGGTGAATGGCAACAATGTATCGAATGCCACACAACACCGGGAGACTTCAAAGCCTTCAGTTGTGTCGACTGTCACGAACATAATGACCCGAATGATTTACGAGATGACCACGATGGCGTAAATGGTTATAGATTTGAAAGCAATGCTTGTTATGAATGTCATCCTAGAGGAGAAGAGTGATTAAATTGGCTAGTTGCTGGTTAATGATAACTTAACCAGCAACCAGCAACCAGCAACTAAAAATTACAAATGAAGAAGTATATAATTCCTATAGTACTGTCAGGCATGGCAATTGGCTCACTACATGCCCAATCGGAAGTAATTAGCCAAAAAGGAACGGTAACTTTCGTTTCTTCTAAGAATGTGTATGTTAAATTTGATAATACCAAAGCTTTAAGCGTAGGAGACACCTTATTATTTAGTCAAAATAGTAACATGATTCCGTCATTGGTGATTGCCAATAAATCTTCTTCCTCTACCGTTTGTACGCCTATTATTGAGTGGAAATTTCAGAAAGGAGACGAGTTAATTGCTAAAGTAATAACCGCCCCAGAAATTCCGACAGCAGAAAAAGTATTGCCCAAAGATGAAGTGGTAACGTCGCCTAATGCGCCTGTCATTACACCAGAAGAAGATGAAGAACCTATTGTGAAACAACAAATTAGAGGTCGAATTTCTGCGGCTTCCTATAGCAGTTTGTCTAATTATAGAAATAGCCATCGGATGCGATATGCTTTTTCTTTTAGGGGTAATAATATCGGTGGGTCTAAATTTTCGACTGATGCTTATGTTACTTTTAGACATACAATTGGCGAATGGGAAGAGGTGAAAAATAACTTAGGCCGAGCATTAAAAGTCTATTCCTTATCTGCAAGTTATGACTTTACGCCTAGTACTCGATTGACTTTAGGTCGAAAAATTAATCCTAGATTATCGAGTGTAGGAGCGATTGACGGAGCACAATTTGAAAAAGGTTTAGGGAACTTCACTTTGGGTGCAGTAGCTGGCACTCGACCAGATAATGCCAATTATGGTTTCAATTCGGGTTTGTTCCAATATGGAGGTTATGTGAGTCTAACCCCTAGTAAAAAATCTAGTTTTGGGCATACGACTTTAGGTTTTATGGAGCAAACCAATAATAGTCAAATTGATCGTCGATTTGCCTATTTCCAACATTCAGGACAATTGACAAAGCAATTACATTTGTTTGGTTCCTTTGAAGTAGATTTGTATAAAAATATTAATGAGGTCGTTACTAATCAGCCGCAATTGACCAATTTATATGTGTCGATGCGCTTTCGAGTATCCAGAACTTTGCGTTTATCCGCTTCTTTCGATACTAGAAAAAATATTATCTATTACGAATCTTATAAAAATTTCATCGATCAGTTAATTGAGGATGAAACTCGGCAAGGATTACGGTTTGGCTTTTCTTTCCGACCAACCAAAAACATTACTTGGGGCATAAATGCAGGGATGCGTTTTCAGAAAAGTCAGAACAATACCTCTAGAAATATTAATACTTATGTCAGCATGAGTAAATCTTCTTGGCTACCTGTTAGAACAACTATACGAGCTAGTATTTTAGAGACCGATTTCTTAAATAGCCGCATTTATGGCATTCGCTTCTCTAAGCCATTAATCAAGAAGAAACTAAACGCAGAATTATATTATCGGAATGTCAATTATTTATATCGAAATAGTGAGTCTGGAACGGCAGTTCGACAGCATATCGGAGGCGCAAGTCTCTCTTATAGATTGTCTAAAAAATTAAGTTGGCATTTGTTTTACGAAGGTACTTTTGATAAAAAGAATCCAACGTTTACACGGATAAATATGCGGATAATTAAGCGGTTTTAAAATCGCTTTTTCAATCACCGATAGTTGAAGTCTCCAGACTTCAACTGGATATCTGGTCGTCTCCTGACGACCAAAAACAAAATGAAGTTTTATTACTGTCGTCTGGAGACGACGAGATAGTGATTCCAAGTCTGGAGACTTGGAATATCGATTTTTAAAGTCACTTAAAATCAAAACATCATGTCTATCAAAGTTGCAAAAATACTCCTAGCAGGCTTAATCTTAATCCTAATAAATGCCTGCGATTCTGGCCCAAAAGTCATCGAAAGCCAATCGACAAAAACAGCTAAGGCAGAAATCACCGCCAACAGCATTCCTGCCCTGAATGAAATAACGGGTAGTTCAAAACCAGCAACCAGTAACGAAGTTTATCCCGATTTATCGAGGCAACTAGTAACTAGTAATGAACATAAAGTAGTCGTAGAGGAGGTCCTAAATACCGAAAAATATACCTATATGAATGTAAAGGAGGACGGCAAAAAACATTGGATTGCCATTCCTAAAAATGAAGTAAAAGTAGGAGAAACGTATATCTATACAGGCGGTCTCTTAAAAAGGAATTTCTTTAGTAGAGAATACGACCGAACTTTTGAAACGATTTATTTAGTGTCTAGAATTAGGAAAGCAGGAGGAGGAATTGGCAGCGGTTCGGCTTTGGGTGAAGCTATTTCCAGAACCAAAGCAGGGGCATCTTTAGACATCAAAGTTGGCAAAGTCAAACCAACAGCAGGAGCTATTACCATAGCCGAATTATTTAAAAACAAAGAAAAGTATAAGGACCAATCCGTCAAAATCACAGGCAAATGTGTTAAAGTGAATCCTAAAATTATGGGCCGAAACTGGATACACTTACAAGATGGTTCTGGCGATGAATTGGATTTAACCATCACCACAGCGCAAGATATTCCACTAGGTGCCGTCTTAAGCTTGGAAGGAGTGATTGCACTAAATAAAGATTTTGGCTCTGGGTATCGCTATGATATAATTATGGAAGGGGCGGAGATGAAGTGAAAGGTATAGAGGTACAAGGGTTTAAAGGTACAAAGGGAAAGCGTGCTTTTAAACCACTACACCTCTGTCCCTTTATACCTCTGCACCTTTATACCTCTAAACCTATCAAGATGAATGTGTTAAAAAAAATATCGAATAAACTTTTTTCTACGACCGCATCGGGCATGTATATGATACTATTTGCCATAGCGATAGCAGCGGCGACTTTTGTTGAAAATGATTTTGGGACAAGTTCTGCCCAAAAAGTCATTTTTAAGGCGAGGTGGTTTGAATTATTATTGATCTTATTTGCTACGGCTAATTTGGTCAATATGCTCAAATTTAATCTAATCAAACAAAAAAAATGGGCTACTTTAGCCTTTCATGCTTCTATGTTTATCATCCTATTAGGTGCAGGCGTGACCCGCTATTTTGGCTTTGAAGGCATGATGCATATCCGACAAGATAGCAGTTCCAATTATTTTCTCTCCGCAGATACTTATCTTAATTTTGAAGCGACTCAAAACGGAGAAAAATTTGTTTTTGATGAGCCTGTTCTATTTGCTACTTTGGGCGATAATCATTTTGAGGAGGAGTACAGCGTTGGTGGGCAAGCATTTAAAGTAGAAGTCACCGAATTTATGCCCAATCCAAAAGAGCGAATGGTAGATGATGATGAAGGATTGCCTACCTTAAAAGTAGTGATTGGTAGCGCAAATGGTCGAGAAGAATATTATGTCAAGCAAGGCAGTCGCAGTCGAATTAGAGGGACTTTGTTCAATTTTGCTACGCCAGAAATGCCTAATGCTTTTAACATTAAATATGAAAATGAGGAATTATTTGCCAAGGCAAGTATGGAGTATAAGCAGACGGTCATGGCTTCTCAAACGCAGAGTACTTTAGAAGCAGGAGTTTATCATCCCTTAAAATTAAGGAGTTTATATTCCAATGGGCGACAAAGTTTTGTATTTGGACAATTTTCTCCAAATGCTAGAGTTGATATGATTTCGGAATCGCAAAAAATGACGAGTCAAAGTATGGGCAGCATTCGAGTAAAAATAACGAATGGTGACCAAGTACAAGAACAATTAATTTTTGGAGCAAAAGGACTAGAAGGTAGGTCAAAAGTTTTTGCTATTGGTAATACCCAATTAGCTGTTTCTTACGGAGCAAAAAAAATGCACTTACCCTTTTCTTTATACTTGCGGGAATTTATTTTAGAAAAATATCCTGGGACTAATTCCGCTTCTTCTTATGCAAGTGAGGTGACTTTGATTGACCCAAGAGAAAATTTAGAAAGAGAAGAGCGTATTTTTATGAATAATATCTTGGATTATGACGGTTACCGATTTTTCCAATCTTCTTTTGACCAAGATGAATTAGGCACTTATTTAAGTGTAAATTTTGACTTTTGGGGGACTTGGATTTCTTATTTAGGGTATGCCATTCTGACGATTGGTATGTTGCTAACTTTCTTTACGAAAAGTAGTCGTTTCCAACAATTAGCTAGAAACACCCAAAAATTACAAAGTGTGCCAAAGGTAGCGACTATGTTGGTTGTTGGTTTATTGCTAAATTTTAGTCATCCATTACAAGCCAATGCGCCTCCGCCTATAAAAAATACGGCCCAAATTGACATTGACCATGCGACCAAATTTGGCTACTTAGTGATGCAAGACCATCGGGGTCGAATGAAACCAATGAATACTTATACTAGTGAGATTTTGAGAAAGCTATCCCGTAAATCGACTTTACAAGGATTAACTTCCGAACAAGTTATTTTAGGCATGGCGACTAATCCCAAAGATTGGTATCATGTGCCATTAATCAAAATGGGCAAACATCAGGAAACACTCCGATTAATTCCTGTTGAAGGAAATTTAGCCAAATACAGCGATTTTTTTGAATCAAATGGGGCTTATAAATTAAAACAAGCGGTTCGAGATGCTTATAATACGCCTAAAAAAGATCGAGGCGTTTTTGAAAAGGAAATGATGAAGTTGGACGAAAAAGTCAATATTTGCAGCATGGTTTTTTCGGGCAATTTTATGAAGGTTTTTCCTGTGCCAAATGATGCCAATAATACTTGGGAATCTCCTGCTGGTAATCATGGGCATGAACAAGGAAGTAATAATTTTGCTAAAAAATTCTATTCCGCTTACATCCCAACCATCCAAACAGCAATGGCAGATAAAGATTGGCATTTAGCCAATCGACTCATTGATGAATTAGGGCAATACCAACAGAAATTTGGCGCGGCAGTCATTCCTTCTGAAACCAAAATCAAGGCAGAGTTACTATTGAATGAAATGAGTGTCTTTAGCCGATTGGCAGGGGCTTATGGTTTATTGGGATTCGCCTTTTTAGGTTTATTATTTGCCACCGTTTTTAAACCAACTGTCAATTTAAAAACACCAACTAAAATTACTTTAGGTTTATTTACCACTTGCTTTTTATTGCATACTTTAGGCTTGGGTTTACGCTGGTACGTCTCTGGTCGTGCCCCTTGGAGTAATGGCTATGAATCCATGATTTATATTGCCTTCACCACTACTCTAGCAGGTTTATTATTCAGCCGAAAATCAACGGGCGGTCTAGCTGCAACTTGTATTCTTTCTGCGACTATTTTATTAGTAGCAGGCTTAAGTTGGTTAGACCCAGAAATCACCCCACTAGTCCCTGTCTTAAAATCTTATTGGTTAACCATCCATGTTTCACTAGAAGCGGGCAGTTACGGTTTTTTAATGCTCGGTGCCATTATCGGTGTCATCAATTTGTTATTTATGATTTTTAGGAATCAACAAAACGCCAAGAACGTCAATCGCATGATTAAAGAACTCAATAATATTAGCGAAATGACCTTAATGGGCGGCCTTTTTATGGTCAGCGTCGGCACTTATCTAGGAGGCATTTGGGCCAATGAATCTTGGGGTAGGTATTGGGGTTGGGATGCTAAGGAAACTTGGGCGCTAGTAACTATTTTAGTTTATGCTTTTATCTTACACATGCGTTTCATACCTGGCTTAAGGGGAGCTTATGCTTATAATGTAGGTACCCTCTTTGGCTGGGCTTCGGTGATTATGACCTATTTTGGCGTAAATTATTATTTGTCTGGTTTGCATTCTTATGCGGCGGGAGACCCTGTGCCGATTCCTAGTTTTGTTTATTATGCGGTGGGGGTTTTGACGGTTATTAGTTTGGTGGCTGGATGGCGGAATTGGGGGTTTAATAAGGGATAAAATTGTTTTTGATATACCACAGATTAATGAAGGGACACGGATAATTAAGTAGCTGGACAAAATTATCTTTATATTTATTTTGACAGGATTTCAGGATTGACAGGATTTAACTCATTGAAAATCAAAATCATGTAAATCTTGTAATCCTGTCTGAAAATTAAAACTAATTATGTCTGAGTACTTATTATTTTTTACTTGATTATCTATAAGTTGTTATTGTATTAGACTACAAGACGAAATATATAATAGAATCTAATAAATAGCTGAACAAAATTACCTTTATGTTCCTTTTGACAGGATTTCAGAATTTACATGTTTTTAACTCCGCATTTATCGGAGATTTAACTTATTGATTATCAAAATCATGTTAATCTTGGCATCCCATCCGCTTGCGGTTCACAAACAATGTTTGTTCATCCTGTCTGAAAATTTAAATAATGATATTAAGCTAGAATTGACAAGTAGGCTTATTGATTCTATTCAAAAGCCCATCAAACCTATAAAGGAAGATAATGAGGGTTGGAAAAAACTAGCAGGGGTTTGGAATAAAAAAAAACCGCAGAATAGAAGATTGGAAGTAATTCAAATCCATAACAACATTTCTGCAAAATACCACAAGAATTTACAGGATAAACCCCATGGCGTTTTCGATAAGCATCCCTTCGTTTTTCAGCAGTCCCTTTGCTAACTTCCCCACTTTGTTCTGCCTCTATATACAGATGATAATCTCTGTACTGAATATCGCCAATAGAACATACTTTTTTCTCATCGCTGAATACATCTAATTTCTTATTTTTTCGAGTGGACAGTTTTACGATTACGCCTAGCTCTTTGGCAATTTCTAATGTTCGGGCAGCTATTTTATAATCAGGCATTAATTTGAATATTTACTTTTTGGGGCGTAAAATTTAACAAAAGTACCCTTTCTTTTCTATTTAGAAACTAAAAATTCCACCCAATTAGCATGCCCATTCGTTCGAGCCATTAATTTAGTAGTTTTTATCCCATTTTTATATTCCGTCAATTCTACCAATACTCCACTCAACCCATAATCATTCCTTAATACACTAGCCCCTTCTGCTGCCAAATAATAAAAATTTCGCTCTTGACCAATTTTATCCAACATCTGCCAAAATTCAGTTTTTGCTTCCTCGGTAAATTGATACAAAACATGGGTATGATAAACGACGAAGGGAACATCTTGACTTTGCGCTTGAATAATCCGTTTAAAATCGCTTATCTCCATCGCTTTTATCAATTGAATATTGGAAGTCTGTGCCACTTCAATCGCCTGTTCGATTCGGGTAAATCGCTGTTCTCTATCAGGCCAAATCAAGGCTTTTAGCCACAAGGCATTTTGTGGGTCTTTTATATCCAATGGATTTTGGTCAATACCAATTTTGTTTTGAATAGTGATATTTTTGGCAAATTTTGGTAACTCCCCTTTTCTAACTTCGCTGTTGATTTTAACGGAACTATTGCCAAACTTTCCTTTTGCCCCATAATCATATTCGTATAAATCAAAGTTTAAAGTCAAGCCTGCGCTTGTCCCAATATCCATCAAATTAATAGTAGTGTTTTCTTCAAATAAAGAAAAGATAACCGGCATCAAATAAGCTGCTCGATTTAAGGCATTGGTTTGAACAATTTTAGTCGCTAAAATAGTTTTAATGGCTTCCATATTGGCAAGGCAATAAGCTTTAAAAAGACCAAATGGTAATTTGCTTTGCGTAGCCCGATTGATAGAAGGATAATAAGTGGCTAATTCAACGGTAGGATTGGACAATAATAGAAAATGAACAGCTCCCAAAAGAAGATTGGGCATCGGTTGCCCTTGTCGGCAAAAAACCGCTATCTCCAATAAATGGTCATCTGCCGCTATTTTGGTGGATAATTCATAATAAAAAGGCGAGACATTTAGGCATTCTTTTTCGGCAAATCGGATGAACCAAGCTTGCCGTTTGGCTAAAGGTAAATTTTGATAATTCATTTTCTTTAGTTGATGGTGATGGTATAAAGATACTTATCCATTTTATGAAATCCTTTAAATTCTATATTTGTTCCATTTAGGATGGTTGTGCCTGCAAGTTGTTTTAAACCCAATAAATCATCCTTTCCAAGGTATTTATCAATGGCTACTCTATCACCATTTTTATATAAGGCGGTGATTTCTTGGTGGTAAATTCTCCAAACGGGATTTCTCTGTTCACTCGATTTATCTGAATCATATTCAATCACCAATAGTAAATATTTTTGTGTTTCCTGGAATAAATCAGCAGCTAAGTTTATTTTATGTACTCGGTTTTTTTCATCGAAAACAAAATTTTCTGAAATGATTGGATTTTCCAAAATCGTCGAATCTATTTGTTGATAAATTTGAAAAATGATTTCATCATCCATACTAGAAAACATATTCATGTCTTCACTTAAATTTTGTCCATTTATCTCAATTTTTATAACTTTTTCCAATTTAGTTTCTTCAATCTTGAGGTCAAAATTATGACTAAGTAGCGCTAAGCATAAAAGTATTGAGATATTACATAGTATATTCATTGCTCTAGTTTTATTGTTGTTACAATCTCGCTATTGCGTGTATGCTAAATTACCATTTTTTGGAAATTTAGATTTACTAAACCTACCTAATTATATGCGGTTAGGCCTGAGAGATTTATCAAATTGGTGACTACTTTTCTATAAATTTACTTGATTTTTAGAATGTAATAAATTTTAGGAGTGATAATTTGGACTGCACTTTGACTTTTCAATCTTAAATGTAGTACTTTCAAGCTTAAATTAAAAAACTACCTTATCTAAATAACACAATATGAATTTAAATGATCCGTCTACTAGAAAACGTACACTCCTAGGCTTTCCGCAAACAGGTTTTACCAAATGGAGAGATTTGCAAGATGATTTGAATGCACTAACTGGTATTTTAGTAGCTATACCAAAACCGCATTTTGAAGAAAAATACAAGACTTATGATTTCATCATTCAACCAGATAGTGATTTTACCGACGAAACCGAACAACAAATAAAGACCTTATGTGCGGCTTATAATGCAACCTTCCTGATTACGACTTAGTCTTTAAAGACCGCTTTGCTTCAATGACCACCGTCAATAATATCAATGCCCCTCCAATCATGCTTCGACCATTCGGAATTTCGCTTAAAATAAGCATGCCTATAATAATTCCAAAAATTGGTTGAATGCTTGACATAATACTAGCGGTACTTACCGAAAAATGCTTGAAACTATGTAGAAATAAGGTATGTCCAATGGCAGTGGTTACCAAACCTAAAAAGAGTAAATATGGAATTTGGGACGATACTTTTTCTGTTGGAAAGACAAATAAAACGGGCAGTAAAATCAAGGCACAAACCACTAATTGATAAAACATTAAAACAGAACTATTAAAAGCAGTAATTTTGCTTTTGAGCAATAAATTTCGAATCGTCCAAGAAAAGGCAGCTACTAGACCAATAAAAAGTCCCTGTGTCATACTATTATCCATGTCAAAAGAGGGCGCTAAAAAATAAATGCCCAAAAGCACCATACCTGCCAAGAGTAAATGCTCGAACTGGAATTTGCTTTTAAAAAAGAGGGGTTCTAATAAGGTAGTCATGACTGGAAAAGTAAACAAAGCCAGCATCCCAATCGCTACATTCGACCATTTTAAAGCATAGAAATAACAGACAAAATTACCCGCCATAAATACACCTGAAAGAAAAATTGTCAATCCATGCTCTTTTACATTAAAGCGAAAATCATATTTTTTCCACCAACAAAAAACACCGATAAAAAGGAGTGCAAAAAAAGCTCTAAACCAAATAATCAGCGGTGGTGACAATTGAATTAATCGCCCTAAGACGCCCGATGTGGAAAGGCATAACATGGCAAAATTTAGTAGTAATAAATGCTGAATGCTTTTATTTTTCATCTTGCAAACATACTCCATTACGACCAATTTGAGAATTAAATCTAAAAACTTAGGTTTTTAAAAAACACCTTATTACCTTTCTTCTCTTTTAGCACTAACCCCCAACTTAAAAAGATACATTATGAAAAAAATGAATAGAAGAACCTTTACTGCTACTTTCACTTTAGGACTTGGTTTAGCCAGTAGTTTGCCTTCTGCTTGTGCAGTTACAGAAGGAAAAAGTGAAAAACAATTGGGCATTGCGCTAGTAGGCTTAGGTCGTTATAGCGAATATCAATTAGCCCCTGCCTTGCAAGCAACCAAGCATTGCAAACTAGCAGGAATTGTAACAGGTACACCTGAAAAGGAAAAGATCTGGGCAGACAAATACAATTTATCGAAGGAAAGCATTTATAATTACGATAATTTCGATACCATTATTAATAACAAGGATATTGATATTGTTTATGTGGTGTTGCCAAATTCCATGCATGCTGATTTTTCTATCCGAGCAGCGCAGGCAGGCAAACATGTTATTTGTGAAAAACCGATGGCAGTAAGTGTCGCAGAATGTGATGCAATTATTGCAGCCTGTAAAAAAGCGGATGTCAAATTAGGCGTTGGCTACCGACTACATTCCGAGCCTTATACCCAAAGAATAAAGCAGATTGTCAAGGATAAACATTACGGAGAAGTTCGCTATGTTTCCGCAGATGCTGCTTATAGATCTACGGTTAATCCGAATCAATGGCGATTGGATAGAAAATTATCGGGCGGTGGTGCATTGATGAATATGGGGGTTTACTCTATTCAAAGTGCTATTTATGGTACGGGGATGAATCCAACTTCCGTTACCGCACAAGAATTTAGTACTCGTCCCGAATATTTTAAAGATACAGATGAAACGATAACTGCACAATTTGAATTTCCCAATGGCGCAGTCGGCAATATTTTTACCTCTCATAATGTGAATATCAATCGACTACATACTAGTTTTGATAAGGGGTGGGTGGAACTAAATCCTGCTAATAATTATGGTCCTTTAAGTGGTCGAACTTCCGATGGAAAAGTATTGTCATTTCCGCATCAAAGTCAACAAGGTTTACAAATGGATGATTTTGCAAGTCATATTCTATATGATACCCCCAATGTAGCCCCTGGAGAAATGGGCAAACGAGATATGATTATTGTGGAAGCGATTTATCAGTCGATTAAGGAAGGCGGGAAAAAAATTCCATTGGATTTGGGGATGATGGGGATTGTTAAAAAATAAATAAACAAATGTCCATAGCAAAAAAAGTCCTTAACTGGCGACATCAGCTACACCAACATCCAGAATTCGGTTTTGAAGAAACAAAAACGGCTGCCTTTATTGCTGAAAAATTAACCGAATTTGGGCTAGAAGTCTATACAAATATTGGTAAAACAGGGGTAGTTGGCATTCTAAGCAATGGAAATAGCAAGCGTTCGATTGGTTTAAGGGCGGATATGGATGCGCTGAAAATTGACGAACAAAATAACTTTGCCCATATTTCTACTAACAAAGGGTTGATGCATGCCTGTGGGCATGATGGGCATACCACTATGTTATTAGGTGCTGCTCATGAATTAGCCAAAAATCCCAATTTTGAGGGTACGGTTTATTTTATTTTTCAACCAGCAGAAGAACATGGTTTAGGGGCAAAGGCAATGATTGAAGCGGGCTTATTTACTCGATGGCAAATCGACGCAGTTTATGGCATGCATAATTTACCAGGACTAGCGGCAGGGCATTTTGCGATTCGGCCTAACTTTATTATGGCTAGTGAAAGTAATTTTGAAATTGATATTCTGGCAACTGGCGGGCATGCAGCCATGCCCCATAGATTTACCGACCCAATTGTCGTTGGCGCCCAAATCATTACTGCGTTACAGACCATCGTTTCTCGAAATTTAAGTGTTATTGAAGAGGCTGCGGTTTTGTCGATTACCGAATTTATTACCAATGGAACGGTTAATGTAGTGCCGTCTCATGTCAAAATTAAAGGCGACACGCGTTGTTATACTGACGAAACTTTGCAGAAAATCAAAAAAGCGATGGAGCGCATCGTAGCTGGGCAATGTCTTTCGGCTGGGGTGGATTATAAATTTCAAATTTCCACTAGTTTTGCGACGACTGTCAATACAAAAATGGAAACCGACCATGCTATTTCCGCTGCCACAAAAGTCGTTGGCGCAACCAATATCCAAGAAAATTGTGCGCCATTGACCTTTAGCGAAGATTTTGCTTTTATGCTCGAAAAAGTCAAAGGTGCTTATATCCTTATTGGGAATGGTTTTGGGGAACATTGTGGTCAACCTTTGCATAATGCCCATTATGATTTTAATGATGAGGTTTTGATGACGGGCGTGCGGTATTGGCAGGCTTTGGTGGAGGGGCGGTTGGGGATATTTAGAGCGTCCAATTGAAAATTGCTAAAAATCTGTTGCTAAGTTTTTTTTAGCTACGGATTAAGTTAGCTACGGAT
>CAZXYA010000187.1:0-14628 GCA_964644655.1 uncultured Saprospiraceae bacterium
ACTTTGTTCTTTTCGTCGATTGGATAAGTTGACATAAATGTTGCTTAGGGCGAAGGGCAATAGGGATATGCTAGATTAAGAATAGAAAAAATCGAAAAGTTGTGATGGTGTCTTAGTGAGCCAAATCATAAATCATAGTTCATAAATCATAAATCCATCTAACTTAAAATGTGACAGATTTATGATGTAAGATTTATGATTTTGGGCAAACAGTTAACCTAATTTTAGATCTTAAATCACTAGCAATATGGACCTATACGTTTCGCCAATTTAAAAAATTATTTCGAAAGACTAATATTACCTCTCTCTTGGAGGAATTCCTTTATTTTTTACTAAATAAGTATTCTTTTTAACCCGTTTAAAAACCTTATCCTTTCTTGGTGGATATTTCTCTAACTGCCCCTTCGGCCGAGTCGGTCTTTTTTCAAATCCACCACCACAATTGGGGCAAACATTGCATAAAATATTTTCTACACAATCCTTACAAAAAGTACATTCATAGCTACAAATCATGGCTACATCACTATCATTAGGCAAGGAACTATCACAGTTTTCACAATTTAGTCTAATTTCTAACATGGTAATTTTCTATATTAAGAATTGTTTTGCAACGACTAGCAGTCTGCAACTAGCAACTATAAAAATTACTTGTCAACTATTTATGAATTACTCTACTAGTGTTATGTTTCCAATATTTCGGTTACTAATTCGGAGCGATTTCACAGGGTAACTTTCCGTTACCCTGTGAATTAAATCATTGGAATTCAGTAGTTTAAATTACGGGGTGACGGGAAGTCACCCCGTAATAAAATTAGCGAAAACTTTAGAAACTTAAAGGTGCGCTAGCACCGACCATATTTGTAACTAAACCACTTGGCATTACCTCTAGAAAGGTGCGTTACCTCTAAAGAGCAGGCAAGGAGCGTCCGAGTTACAAATATAGTCGGTGCTGATGCATCTAAAAATAGCACTATAAATAACTAAAACCTTGTTTACATAGCACTAGCTCGTCAAATCCGTTGCTAACATTAATCCGTTGCTTAAAAAATTAGGAACTCTTAATCCCATTTTTTACGATGAATAATAAACCCATTGTTCACCGTCTTTAAATACGATCAATAATACTAGCCACTTCATCCATTTCTGCCAAAGTATTAAAATAATGGGGAGACAAGCGAATCGTCCATTCTACCCCCTTTTTAGCATAATCAATAATCCCCCAATTTTTGGTACTGACATTATGATAAACCTTATGTTGGTCAAAGACTTGTTGTATCCGTGCTAAAGATTTATCCTGCTTTCTAAAGGTCAAGATATTACCAGTATGTGTTCCCTTATCATAAGTTTGAACGGTTGGAATGGTTGCCAAATTAGCCCGAAACCGCTGCATTAAAATTTGATTACGCTGCTGGATATTTGATAGCCCAATCTTATTCGCATAACGGAGAGCAGTTGTAAAACCGACCATCAAGGCATAAGGGCGTTCCCAATGTTCAAACCGTGCTGCCCCTTCAATTGCTTGGAAGGTATTGGGCATTATCCAATTTGCCCCTTTTCCATCGATAAATAAGGGTTGATAACCTCGGTTTAGTAATCTATCAGAAATGTATAGAAAACCAGTTCCTCTGGGGCCTCTCAAAAATTTTCGCCCTGTAGTGGTTAAAAAATCGCATTTAATTTGTTGGACATCGACGACTCTTTGACCGACAGATTGACAAGCATCTACCAAAAAAATAAGGTCTTCAGCAGCACAAATTTCACCTACACTTTTTACATCTTGAATCAATCCTGAATTGGTTGGTATATGCGTGATAGCAACTAAAATAGGCTTTTGTTCAGCAACTAATTTTTGAAAATCAGTCAAATCCAAGTCGCCATTTGCCAAAGTTTTTATCCTTTTGATGATGACACCAAATCGTTTTTTTAAAGACAAAAACTGGATTTGATTAGAGCTATAATCATCGACAGAAGTAATAATGACATCTCCTACTCTAAAAGGAATGCTCGATAGGGCTTTGGTATAAGCATCCGTAGCATCATGAGCAAAAGCAATGTTATGTTCTTTGGCATTGATTAATTGAGCGGCCTCTTTATAAAAATCAGCAATAATTTTAGGGTTGGAATCAGCTACATGATAGCCGCCGTATTTTTCTTCTTCCAATAAATAATCATGGATGCTTTTAACCACTTGTTGCGGCATTAAAGAAGCGCCAGCACTATTGATAAATAGCTTGTCTTGGCAATGTGGAGTATCGGCTCTTATTTGTGCTATATTCATAATTAGTAATTGAATGATAACACAAAAGTAATTTTTTTCTGGTATGCTTTACTGTACCAGATTAGACTATTTGAATAGTCCAGCTTAGAAAGATAAATTAACTAACATTTTTTATCGCAAAGAATATAAAGTCCACAAAGAACACAAAGTTCTTAACGAGAATAGCGTAAGTTCTTAATAATAATTGACGTAGTTAAACATTTTTTATCTACTCATTCTTACCCTGACCAGAAGTATTTTTTTTAGCAGGAGGATTACCTAAAGAGTTGTATTTACTAGACATTTCATCCTCATTAACACTTGGACTAGGTCCAGCAGGAGGAGGCGTATTCGCTTTTTGCTCAAGTCCTCTCGTCATCACCAAATTTTCATCTCTCAAATCAGCAATAGATTTAGGTCGAATGTCAAAATCCCAAGTAAAGCCATCTAATCTTGGTGGGTTGGCAACGACTTGTTTCATGGGTAATACCTCTGAATTAGGCTGTTTAAAAAATTTGATGCGACTTACATTTTGTTCTTTGAATAGAATCAACATTTCGCTACAAATCGTTTTGGTTGCGCCGATATAAGCATCTCCCTCATCTAAGGCATAATAAATGGCCTCTGCATTTCCGATCACTTCTACTTTATCCAATTCATTTGCTACAAAAAAGGCAGTAATATTTTTGCCTTTAATTTGATTAAAAAATTGTAGGTCAGGGGTCGTTACAATAAAGGCGTTGCCGTATAAATAAATCTTGTCGATACCACCACCTTTCATTTGAATAAAAATCGAATCTCCTTTAAATTGGGAAGTATCTGACCATAAAATAGGTTCTCTAAATAACTTAAATAAAGAATCTTTGGAAATAAAGGCAAGCGAATCCGCTATAGCTTGCAAGTCTTTTTTAAAAATACGAACATCCTCAAAGGCTTCCATTAATCTGGTCGTATCCGTTTCACTAGCTTCCGTAGAAAGCAGCGTATCAGATGCCATAAATAAAGTATCTTTGTCCACAATGGATAATAAAGGACGGCCTCCTATTGCTTTTAAATAACCATTGTCTTTATTGTAATTGGCAACGTCTGTTTGAATGCTAATATTTTCAACCGTATCCTGCCAATAAACATTACCTTCGGCTACCCCTATCCCTGTCTGGTCATCAAAATCTAAGGCATCTGCCTCTAATATTTGTTTTTCATCCACGACTTTTGAGCGGCCCGTTGTAGAAAAAGATTCCGTTTCAGAATTATAATTGATGGTTTCATCCGTTTTAATTTCTTGAATAGAATCCCTAAAATAAGCATTGCCTTCTAAAAATATATTCTCGCTATCTTCTTCATATCGAATCACATCCGCCGTAGCCAATTTATCATTTTCTTCAAATTGTGCATTGCCTTCTAATCGAATTTCCTTCATCGACCCATCATAAGTAATAATTTCCGCAGTTGCTTTTTGTTCTCCTTTTACATATTGTGCATTTTGGGTAAACTCTGCCAATTTGGTATCCAAATCATAAAAACCTGCCTCACAATAAATCAAATTACTATCTTGATTGATGAGCGTTGGTCCTAAAAAAGTAACGACCTCCGTTTTAGAATTATAGAGTAGTGTATCCGCACGTAAAGTAAAGGTAGAATCAAAAACGGTAATGCTATCTTTAAAAAACATTTCATCCGTTTGCACAAAAAAGGTACCTTTTTTACTGACCAATTTGGTATCGCCCTGCGTAATTAAAGCCCCATTCGTATATCGAGCAATTTTAGGTTCTAATTCATAATTCAAATAATTGGTAAACAAATTCTTACCTTCACTTTCCATTACCACATTCCCAAATAAATCGGCTATTTTAGTTGCCCCTCGATAAACCAAAGAATCAGAAAATACCTTTAGGGAATCATTCTGTTGAATCGCCACATTCCCATAAGCAATGATATTTTCTCCTTGCTTAAAAGCCGTATCACAATACATCAATACACTATCTTGCTCCAATTCGACGGACCCAGATAGTTTGGTGATTCGATTACCGAGAGAGTCTTCCTCATTTTCCAATAAATCAGAGTAAATGATTTTGATTTCTTTTTTACCTGTAGTGTCGTTTTCTGTGACGGTGACAGTCGCTTGTCCAGTTAATTGAAAGGAAGTAATTATTAAAATTAAAAAAATTAGAATGCTACAGACGTAGTTCTTTTTGCCTCTTTTTGGAGCAAAAAAAATAAGCTGATTGATGTTAGATTTTAAAAACAATAGAAAAAATATTTTTTACCACGGATGTATTTGCCACGGATATTTATAATTTAGATTATTTCACATAGTCTTCTTGTTATATTTGTAAAACGCAAAGAACGCCCAATCTATTGGCTTCTCCAAAGTTAATAATAGGTTATTTTCATCCGTGGCAAAAGTATCAGGGGCAAATAAAATCCGTGGGGAAACAAATCCGTTGGGAAAATTAAAAATCTCCACTTATCTTGAGCAAAAATATAAATATGCCCTATCCAATTCATAAAGTTGCCGTCATACAAGCTGCCCCCATCTTATTCAACGTCCAAGCGACCATTGAAAAAATGGAAAAACTAGTCAAAGAAGCCGCTAAAAACGGGGCAAAATTAGTCTTATTTCCAGAAACTTTTGTGTCCTGCTACCCAAGAGGTTTGAGTTTTGGAACGGTAGTTGGCAGTCGTTCTAAAGATGGGCGAGCTACATGGTTACGTTATTGGGAAAGCGCCATAGAAGTATATAGTAAAGAATCGAATGCCATCGGAAAAATTGCCCAAAAATATGGGGTATATCTAGTAACAGGGGTAACAGAAAAAACGAGGAATGGGGGCACTTTATATTGCACCACGCTCTATTTTGACCCACATGGACAATTAGTAGGCAAGCATCGAAAAATAAAGCCAACGGCCGCAGAGCGCATTATTTGGGGCGAAGGAGATGGCAGTGATTTAGATGTTTACCATACTGAATTGGGTAAGTTAGGTGGACTCACTTGTTGGGAAAATTATATGCCCTATGCCCGTATTAAATTATACGAACAAGGCATAGAAATTTATTTAGCCCCAACAGCGGATAGTCGAGACGCTTGGATTGCAACGATGCAGCATATTGCTTTAGAAGGACGCTGTTTTGTCTTAGGCAGCAACCAATTTGTGACCAAAGAGATGTATCCCAAAGACTTACCCGGTATCCAAGATTTAGACCATCAACCAGACGTAATGTGTAGAGGAGGAAGTTTAATTGTAAACCCTTTAGGAAAGATTATTGCAGGCCCTTTATTTGATAAAGAAGGTATTTTATATGCGGATTTAGATATGTCAGAAGTGATTAGCTCAAAACTAGATTTTGATGTGATTGGGCATTATCGGTTTAATAAGGATTGAAAGTGGTCTTACTATTAGACATTTTCTAGGACACAGAGTACACAAAGATATAGATTATCAGTAATTTACAGCTCTGCGATCTCTGTGTCTCCTTCGTGTACTCTGTGTCCAAAAACATTTTGTCCAGTAGCAAGGAAGATGGTCTAGGTCTGACAGTAAAACACTAATAATCAAAACTTTATTTTTGGGTAGACATAATTATTAGAACAGTCCCGAAGGTCAAACTTTACAAATCCAATCCGTGTTACATCTCCATCCGTGTTAAAAAAACTCAAAAACCTCATCTGTGGCAAAAAATCATTCCCTGTAAATCTGCTCCTCTCTCAAAATATTCGGCGCATTCCAATCATGCGAAGACAAGTACAAACAAGACTGATGCTGCACATATTGGTGCATAGCCTTCACGGTTTGTTTAGCCGCTTTATTAGGCAAGACTACATCCGCTATTTCTTGTCGTAAAGTCATTTCATTATAAGTTAAATCCCCAGCGAGAATAGTCGTAAAGGTATCTCCTTTTACCAAAATAGATTGATGCCCAATAGAATGTCCTGGGGTGGGGACAAGCACTATTTTACCATCTTCAGTAATCTTTTTAGATCGAGCAAAATTTCCTTCTGCCTCAACATCATAACTAATCAATTCAGGCTTAAACCAAGCTGGCCAATTCTTTTTGAAATAGCCGTTCCCTGGCCCTTTTTTACTAATAGCGTATTCATATTCGGTTTTGGAAGCATAAATTTTGCAATGTTCAAAATGGGCTAATCCCCCAATATGATCGCCATGTAAATGGGTTAAAATAACTATAGAAATATCTTTAGGCGTGTAGCCAATTGTAGCCAGTTGATGTAAAATTTCTTCTTCGGGCTTAATTCTAGTCTCTACCGCTTTATGATACAACCCACCGTCTGGTAAATAGCCTTTTTCATAAATTTGAGCCGTTTCTCCTGTATCTACCAGAATTAAACCAGTTGGATGTTCGATTAACCAACAATAAGTGGGCATCCATTCGCCCCATTTATCGGTGAAAATTAACTGATACAAGCGAGAAAGGATGTTACTTGCGCCCGTTAATTGAAATTGTTTGCAGCGGACGGTACCTGTTTGGAGGACGTGGATTTTCATATTTTTATTTTACTTGAGATGGAAAAACGATAATGTTGTAGGTTTAAAAGTAAAAAAAGAAGTAACTATTTACCACCAAAATTAACACTAGCATTTTTTCTACCATAGCTTGTTCCGTATTTTAATCGGAATAGTTATTTAAGTTCATATAGTTGGTTTTATTCTGCACCTTAAATGAACTTATATACTTTAAATTGTAAAATAAATTACATTATTAGTCATGCTAAACAGTTACGAAAAGAAGTAATTGCTCAATAAAGAATAATCTACTTTATTTTTCAGCTATTCAGTCATTTAAGTTCATGTTATATCGCGGTGATTCATTTCCTAGTATCCTATATTCATAGCTACCTAAAATGTCCTGATATGCAGATTAAAGTTCGATTAAATGGTGGGCGATACTTTGAAAGTATCGCCCACCATTTAATCAAATTTTAGCTATTTAAACCGCATCACCTCCACCCCCGTCCAATCGGCCGGCACGCCATTCACCGTATAATTACTAGCCTTATTCAAAAATAGTCTCGCCGTCGCATCGGCCGCATTGGTTTTCAAAACTTGATTAAAAGCATTGGCGGCCTCTGGAAATTCATTGGCAAAAAAATGGGTTAAACCTGCTTCAAAAGTAGGTAAAGTAGTGCTTTTTTTGGTAGCTAATTCCAATAAATCCCCATCAAAGCAATCATAAATACGGATGGGTTCGGAACTGCCTTTGACTTGGACTTTGCCTAAATAACGTAATTGATACTGGTCTTTTTTGTCAATTTTGGCTAAACTTTCTCCGCTTACCAAGATAGTCGTTCCATAATGTTTGGTTAAACTTTCTACTCGGGATGCCATATTTACGGTGTCGGCAATAGTTGCGGCATCCATGCGGTTTTCGTCGCCAATAATGCCCATAATTAAAGGGCCTGTGTGTAAACCTATGCCCATTTTTATAGCTGACCGTCCTTTGGCTTGGCGTTCTTCATTATAGGTAATTAGTTTTTGCTGCATGTCGATAGCGGCATCCAAGGCATCTTTAGGGCTTTTTGGAAAAATAGCCATAATAGCATCGCCTAAATATTGGTTAATAAACCCTTGATGTTTTTGAATAATCGGCCCCATGCGCTTATTAAAGGCATTGACAAATTTAAAATTCTCTTGTGGGGTCATGCTTTCTGCCAAGGTGGTATAGCCTCGAATATCAGAAAAAAGTACGGTTACTTCTTTTTCTACATGGTCGCCCAAAGCTACTTCGGTAATGCGTTCCTTATTTAAAGAATGCAAAAACTCATTGGGGACAAAACGCCCTGCTACGCTAAAGATTCGATGTAAATCTAATTGCGTATTGATTCTGGCAAATAGTTCTTCTTTGTGAAAAGGTTTGGGTAAATAATCGTTAGCACCCAATGATAAACCTTGTACCACATCTTGCAATTGGTCTTTGGCGGTGACCATAATTACGGGCAATTCCGATGCTAAATATTGCGCTCTAATTTGTTGACAAACTTCATAGCCTGACATCCGAGGCATCATGACATCTAATAAAATCAAATCAAAAGGACCTTCGGATTGCAAGGCTTGCATCGCGGCTTTCCCATTCATGGCTTGGGTTAATTGAAATCCTTTGCTATCCAAATGATTTTTTAGTACTCTTTGATTAATCGGTTCATCATCGACCACTAAAATTCGAATGCCTTGATTGGCCTTATTAATTAAGGGTTGGCTTGGTGGAATTTCTTGGCTAGAAATAATCGCTGGTTTAGCTTTAATGGTCTGGTTAATAATGGCGGTGTTCAAAGCTTGTTCGGTGGATATGGGCAGGCTAAAGAAAAAAGTTGAGCCTTTGCCGAGTTCCGATTCGACCCACATTTGACCTTGATGCAATTCGACCAAGCGTTTAGAAATACTCAATCCCAATCCAGTTCCCGCAAATTCTCTGGAAATAGAGCCATCTCCTTGTTCAAATTCTTGAAAAATGACGGCTTGTTTATCGGCTGGAATACCGATGCCTGTATCCTGTACCGATACTTGGATTTGTCCTTCTTTTTCAAGGGCATTGACGGTTACTTGCCCCGTTTCTGTAAATTTTATGGCATTACCGACTAGATTATATAGGATTTGCTGCAAACGATTTTCATCGGCAAAAGCGGCAGGCAAATCTCTTGGAATGGCATTCACCAACTCCAAATCTTTGCCTTTGACCAAGGGGGCATTATTCTTTAAAACAATGTCCGTAAGGGCATGCAAACCAATCGCCTTTTGCGACAATTGAATATCAAAATTATTGAGTTTAGAAAAATCCAGAATATCATTGACTAGATTCGCCAGTCGTTTGCCAGAGGAAATTATCATGGATAAATCTTCTTGCTTTTCGGGTGCATTCTCTCTATCCAATAAAGATTCGGATAAGCCAATAATGCCTTGGAGTGGTGTTCTTAATTCATGGGAAGTATTGGCTAGGAATTGGTCTTTGAGGGCATCTACTCGTCGGAGTTGTTCGTTGATTTGGCGTTCTTGGGCTACTTTTTGTTGTTCTTCCAATACTTTTTGGCGTTCTACCGCTAGTTTTTGCTCTTGTCGTTGCAATTCAAAACGGCGCAGCAACCACAAAATACCGAGTCCTAAAAAGGCATACATCAAATAGGCCCAAGTGCTTTGCCACCAAGGTGGATGGATAATAATAGATTTAGTTGCTGCATTTTCCGTCCATAAACCATCCGAATTAGCCCCTTTTACTTTAAAGGTGTAATTGCCAGGAGGCACATTTACATAAACCGCACTCGCAGCAGACTCTATCTTCCGCCAGTTTTTATCATAACCTGCTAACTGATATTCATAGCGGTGATTTTTTGGATTGCGATAATCCATACAAGAAAATTGAAATTCAAAGGAGTTTTCTAAATGGCTTAATTTGATTTGTTGGATTTGCCAAATTGGGTTTACTAAAGCAAAACCATTTTCCACAGTTTGGTTATGCAATTGGAAGTCACTAATCAAAACTTTGGGCGTAATTTGTTTATCCTTTATTTCCTGTGGATTTAATACAACAAAACCTCTATCCGTTCCAAAGAAAAGTTCTCCTCGTTGATTCTCAAAACCCAAGTCATAACGTGCAGAAAATTCTCTTCCTCCCTCTAAATTATAGGTGATATAAGATTCAGTTATGGGGTCAAACCGAACAAATAAATCAGATATTCCTGGTAACCAAAAATCACCCGTTTTATCGATGATGATAGACCTTGGTGTATTTAAGGGTAATTTACCATTTTGATTATCATAGGTAGTTATTGTATTGGATTCAACATCTAATTTTAGTAAACCCATTTGCCAGACACTAAACCAAATATTTCCCTTAGCATCTTGTTTAAATAAAGTTGGCGTGTCTTGGAGATTTAATGCTAATGGTATCCGATTAATTTGCTGATTCCTTAAATCCATTTGACACAAGTGTCCTTCCTTAGATTTCCGATTCCAAGCACCCATCCATAAATTATTATCTTTATCATTTAACAAGGGCCAAATGGAATGTCTTAATTCCTTTAGGTTTTCCGAATTAGGTTTAATATGTGTATAGTCCCCACTTATAGGGTCAATACGAAATAAGCCTGCTCCTGCCCAAGAAGATGCCCAAAGACTCCCTTGTTGGTCTTCTATTAAAACTCCAATTGGAAAATTACCAGTATAAGAGCTTTCCCATGGAATATTTTTAATAATAGGTGTGAATATTTGGGAGGATATATCAAATTTGCCAAGATAATGTTGATTACTTGGGAAGGAAACCCAAAGGTTATTGTCCTTATCTTGATACTCGATATATATGCTATCCTTATAAATACTTTGGGGATTACCTGGCTCATGTCTAAATTGTTGGATAATTCCTTGTTCTCGATGATATAGTATCAAACCTCCTTTTGAGGTACTCATCCATGCGGTTTTTTCATCTTTTTCAGCTAATCCTGTTACATTCCCAAAACGGTCGGCAAAATTATCTATGTCATAATAATTGATAAACTGGGAGGCAGGTCTAATTTTAGTAATAACGCCACCATCTCCCCCAGTAGCCCAAATAATACCATCGCTTGATTGGAAAAGACTCCAGTAATACTTGGTCGGCGGATGTTTATTTTCTTTTCCTTCCCCAGGTAAAAAATATTGCACGGTTCCAGTTTTGGGATTATATCGCTTGATACCTCCTGCCAAACTACTTAACCATAAGTAACCATCTTGAGCAGTTAATAGAGATGAGAACCAATAACCCTGCGAAAAAGAAATACTATGAGCTAATGAAGAGTCATCTGTGAATCTTTTAAATTGACCCGTTGCTGGATTAAATAAATGCAGCCGACCATTTCGAGTTGCTACCCAAAGTTGTCCATTATCCCCATTCAATATTCTTACCACATAATTCTCCGCAATACTCTTACTATCATTGGGGTCATGTTGATAGTGAATAAAGTTTTCAGTTTCTGGCATATAGCGGTGTAACCCTCTATTACCTGCAATCCATAAATTTCCATTGGTATCTAACGCTAAATCGCTTACATAAATTGAACTAATACTTGTACTATCTGCTGGATTATAGGTGAAACGCTTGACTTCACCACTCAAAGGATTTAATCGATTCAAGCCACTCTCTGTACCTGCCCAAATATGACCATCTTTATCTTCTATAATAGCATTCACGTATATGCCAATAAAACCAGTCGTATCGGTATCAACCTGCTGGTATCTAATACATTTACCCGTTGCTGGGTCAAACTGATTCAAGCCAGCCCCTTTCATACCTACCCATATTTTCCCCTTGCTATCCAAAAATAAGCGTTCTACATAATTGCCCGAAAGGCTAGTGGAGTCCTTGGGGTCATGGCGATAGCTTGTAAAATGATGTCCGTCATAGCGGTGCAAGCCGCCTACAGTTCCAAACCATAAAAAGCCTAGCGAATCTTCTATGATGTCTTGGACTTGGTTGTCTAAGAGGCCGCCTGGGAGTTCGAAGTCTTCGAAGATGGGTTGGTAGGAATCAGTGTTGTTTTGGGCGGTCAATCCGATAGCAACTAATAGCATCAAGAAGCCGATGCCATAAATTTTATGGTAGTTGGTGGTAATTTTTCTCATATTTTATGGCTTGGGGCCGTTTGTGTTTTGGGGGTAAAGGTTCTGTAAAAAATCTGGCTGATGGTGGGTGATAGGTTGAAAGTCTAACTACACCCTATAAATTAGATTGATTACTAAAAAAGATACAGCGTACCGTCCACTTTTGTATCAAAGGTCTACAAAATTTACGCTAAGGTGCAGCGCACCGACCACATTAAGCCATATCTTAACCAATGTGGTCGGTGCGCTGCACCTTTACAGTAGGCGAATAAACCTTTGATACAAATGTGGGCGGAGCTACTGCTCCTTTTTTATCCAAAAAAGATTCCGATTCATCGGAACAAGTTGTGGGATGTTGTTAGGTTTTCAACCTATCACACACCATCAGCAGATTTTTTACAAGATAGGTAATCTTTTGATTTTTACTTAGGAAAGCGTATTTTTATTTCTTCAATAAAAAACAATGATAAAATATTTATTCTACTCCATCAGTTTCCTAATATTTTTATTTAGTTGTCAAGCTGACACCCCCAATAAAGAAGGTTCAAATACTGCTATATCGCAAGAAGTAACTACTTTAATTGACAAAAAAAGTCAAAGAACCTTCCTAGAAAAAATTGCCGCATCCGACCAAACGGTTAGAGATCAAGAAGTTGCCATCAATCAAAAATATGGCTATGATAGCAAAGAACATAAACAGGCAGTCCAAGCAATGGTGGATACCGATAAAAGTAATCTGGCAAAAATTGAAGCTTATTTAGAAAAATATGGTCATCCCAATAAATTAGACCATGGTAATAAAGCTTTTTATGCCCCTTGGATAGTCATGCATCATGCGCCTAAAGAAACAGGTACTAGAAGACGAAATTTTAAATATCTTTATGACTATTATAAAAAAGACGAATTAGAACAAGATAGACTCAATTTCTTTTTAGGCAGAATGCATCAATTGGAATTTGGTGGTCGCATTCGATGGAATCGGTCTTTTACGGTACAGGAAGAGTTTGATTCTTTGATTAATGTGTTGGATTTGAGGGGGATTGCAGATGAAATTGATAACTTGTCAAAAAAATGAAATACAGCTAAACATAAATGAGCAAACAATGGCACGAAAACAAAAAAAACCAAATAACGAAGTAGATTTTGATACGCATTGGAAAATTTTTATAGAAGATGATTTTGGAGATTTCATGGCATTTGCCTTCAAAGCATTGCATATAGCCATAGATTATCAAAAGGGTATTGAGTTTATCCCTCAAACGCTACATAAAATTATTGTAGGATATGGTAAAAAAGGAAGAAAAACGCCTGATTTAATGGTCAAAGCTTTCCTTAAACCGAATTCCAGTCCAACAGGAAAGTCGGAAGAAATCTGGATATTGATTCATATAGAAATTGAGATTTCACCAAAAATTGAATTTCCTGCTCGTATGTTTACTTATTTTTATAGAGCCTTAGACAAATACGGCAAGAAAGTAATTGCACTAGCGGTTTTTCCAGGAGAAAAGCCACAAAAAGTACATAAATATTACGAGTGGCAAGAATTTGGCGTGAAACTTAGATACGATTTTAATGTTTTAGATGTACACGAATGGTCAGAAGCAGCGTTATTAAAAGAAAAGAGTGTAGTTGCCTTGGCTTTGTTGGCTTCTAAAAGAGCCGTAAAAACCAGAGGCAAATACGATACAAGATATACTTACAAAAAAGAATTACTCAAATTAATACAGGAAAGGAATTATCCTATTGAAAAAGCCAAAAGATTACTTAATTTTGTATTTTATATACTCTTTTTACCAAAAGAATTGGATAATAAAATTGTAACCATTATTTTTAACGAAAATCAGGAAATCATGGCAACAACACAACTACCTGCTAGAGCTAAAAAAAGAGCAGAAATTTTTCTAGAGTTATTTATCAAAAATGCTTTTGGTCTAACTTTGCCTGAATATTATCAAAAATTGGCCGATAATGAAAAAGAAATTGCTCGTTTAAATAAAGCAAAAGTGAAAGCGGAACAGGAAAAAAAGAATTTGATTTTTAATCTATCCAAAATAATGAGTATTTCTCAAATTGCGGCCGTCACCAAGATGAGTGAAAAAGCTGTGCACATCATTATTAAAGAATTTAGGGATTCCAAATAAAGTATGTTACCCTAATTACCGCTTTATTGAGATACTTGAAAAGCCGTTATTCCTTTCAGAATAACGGCTTTTCTAATATCTAATAAGAGGTAAACCAATAATTTATACTAATTTTAGCAGCCATTTATTATTTCAATAACGCTAGTCAAAACATGATTACACCAAGAACGTCAAGAAAAAAAATTCTCAAAAAATTAAGAAAAAAAGTCAAAAAACGCATCCCTATTTTGATTGCTAGTGCAGGTAGTGGCTTGGTTGCCAAACTATTAGAAAAAGCAGGAGCGGATTGCATCAACACTTTTTCAGGAGCCAGATTACGAGCCAATGGGATGGGTACCATGTCCATGTTATGGCCAATTTTGGATTCTAATAAACAGACTTTAAATTATACAAGAGAGGATATTATGCCTGCCATCAAAGGCGATGCGTTTATCTGTGCTTGCTTGAATGCCAACGACCCTTTAAAAGATATGCGGATGGTGTTGAATGATTGTAAAGCAATGGGTGTTGAATCCGTTTCTAATATTGGCCCCTCCATTAGTTATGTCGATCATGATAGCGAAATTTTTAGAGTCCTCACAAAAAGTGGCATTACCATAGATAATGAGATTGAAATGCTTAAATTAGCCAAAGAAATGGATATGG
>CAZXYA010000188.1:0-14610 GCA_964644655.1 uncultured Saprospiraceae bacterium
CTCAAGAAAAACGATTGGATGTTATTGTTACTTATTTTCAACATAGATATATCCTCGAACTAAAACAATGGTATGGCGAAAAAGCACACCAAAAGGGACTGGACCAACTAGTTGATTATTTAACCATTCATAGTCTATCTACTGGCTTCTTACTCATTTTTGATAAGCGAAAAAAGAAAACTTGGCAACAACAAACGATTACGCACCAAGGCAAAACTATTTTTGCAGTTTGGGTGTAAGCTCTGCTATTAACATTTTACTATTTAGCAACGATTACATTTTTGGAAATATATTTTGATGGGGAAGGAGATGGTTTTTGAGAAGTGGTGAAAAGTATAATTATTTTTTTCTTAACCATATACTTTGGCCTAGAACTGAAGTTGTTTTAATATTTCCATCTGGCATACCCAATTGTTCATGTAGTTCCATACTCAGGGGCATATGTTTTTTTAGCCATTCAGCATGAACTTGCTCTAAATATGAAGGAAAAAGTATGATTTCAAACTGAATGTTATACATCAAAAAGCTATGTAATGCATAAGCTTCATTGAAATATCTGCCATGGACTAGCCAATCTTTTGGATACTCAAAAGGATAAAAAATATCATGGAAATGAATAAGAGTGCCTGATTGTAAATTAGGTAGAATTTTGAAGAGAATATAGGCAACATCACTACCATATTTTAATATATGAGAAGAATCTACAAAGAGAATATCGTTTTTTGAAAGCGTTTTGAAAAGTTGAATATCTACAGTTTGAACCTTTTTGTTAAGTATAGAAATATTAGAAATATCTTTCTTTACTAATTGATGTAATCTTTCTTCTGGATGGGGTTCAATGAATGTGAAATCTATAGATTGATTAAAGTACAAATCATTAATGTCAAGCATAGCTGCTGAAGAAAAGCCAGAACCAATTTCTATTATTTTTTTTGGTTGAAAATATCGCATTATAGCGGTCAAAAAAATGACGTCTGAATTTGTGAAATAGTTGTTGTTTAGATAATATCTGAATTTTTTAGATGCTGATTTTTTAAAAGGGAAATCTTTATAATATACTACTAATTTCTCTAATAAATGGATTTGTTGAACCTTATTCAGTTCAACTCCATCTAAAGATACATTCTTATCAGGAGTGTTTGATATGCTCTTTACATCGGCTTCAGAAGGTATAGGGTGATAATAATGACCAGGAAGATACACTCCTCTTTTCCATTTATTTGAGCGACTCAATTTTCTTTTAAGAATGATTAATTTTTGCTTTATGGCCATTTGTAATAATTAAGCTTCGATTAGTTTGATTGTAGTATTTGTTGATATAAGTTAAATACTTTTTCTGAAATTATTTCCCAGGCAAAATTTGTTTCAGCAAAACTTCTTGCATTATTAGACATGCTTAAAACTTCTTGTTTATTATTCAATAATTCTACTATTTCTATTGCTGTGTGATTAATATTTGCCTTGTCAATATATTTTGTAAAGGAAGAGTCTGTATATGATTTCACACCTTCAATATCGGAAGTAATAATAGGTAATCCAGATGCCATACCTTCTAATAATGCATTATTAGCAGTACAATCAAGTAGAGGTAGGAGTAGTAAATCTACTTCTTGATATAAAGTGCTTAATTGTGTATCAGATATATTTGTATGAAAGTGAACATTATTAACTTTTTTTAATGATTGAATAATATTGTTAGTTGAAAGTTTGTCACTTGGATAAACTATATCGAAGATAATATCTTTTTGGAGCTTTTCTACATGTCTTATAATGTCAGCTAATAACTGAAAGTCTCTTAGCCAATCTCCTACAAATAAACATCGATTTTGATACTTTTTAATCTTTGAATTTGGTTTAAAAAAATGAATGTCCACTCCATGTGGAATAAAAAAAACCTTATTAGGTAAATAAGATTCAAAATATTTTTTAGATGCTTTACTCAATACAATTAAAGCATCTAGACTACTAACTAAACTTGGAGTAGCATTTTTAGCCCACCATTTAGGAGGTTGATGAGTAGTAGCGATTACTTTAATTGATTCGAGTTGTTTTTTTGTAGTTGATTGCCCTAATTTCCAATAAGCATTTTCCAAATAGGCTAAATGAATGATGTTTATTTTATTTTCAATTGCTTTTTTTAAAACTAAATCTTCATCTAAGTAACTTTGATAACTATAATAAGGTGTACTCTGTTTAAAAATTTGTGGACTAAATTTTTTAATAATTCTATGGATTATATTTTGTTTCGCCTCCCGAATTGTCCAAATATTTTCTACCCCTTCCTTTTTATTTAATTGCTCCATTAAAAAATCATACCCACTATGTTTGCCCATATGAGTAAACTGTTCTCTTAAAAAGAGAATGGTTGGATTCTGTAGGTCGGTAGAAATCGGAATGGTTTTTTCAGATATCATAAAATTAAAAATTGGAATTTTATTATTCTATAATACTTAACAGCCGTCTTAATGTTTTACGGACTATTATTTTAGTTCTATCCACAAAACTAGTAACAAGTATTGGCGGATAATAATAACAAGAGAATTGTTTAAAATAAGTATTACCGTTTCTTTCTAATGCTTGATAGTATTGTTCGAAGATTGGAATTAAATCAGGACGATTAGAAAAGTGATAATAATCAATATTTCTAGAAGGGCGTTTTTTATTTTCTAAATCAAGGCCACTAAAATGAAAAAATTTTAAAAGAACATTTTCATTTACATAATACTTGTCTTCTTCTTTTTTTATAATTCGATTTCCTATATTCCAATAGGCTACATTTAGACCAATGTCTTTGCTAATTAAGACATTTTTGAAAAATAAGGGAACAGGACTTAACCAAACTTGATCTCCACAAGGATCTCCACAACTATAATTAACACTTTTTATCCACCATTTTAAAAAGTCTTTACTTTGTTTTCCTCTCTTTAACGCAAAGAATCCTGCATTGTAAAGTCCTACTTTAGTTAGGTTATACTCTATTATTTTTTCTTCAGTTGCTGTAGTTGTTTTTAATAAATGGGGTGTTAATATTATATCATAGGTTTTAAGTTGATTCAAGACTCCTTTTAACTTATTAAGTATTAGTATGTCACCATCAAAAAATAATACTTGTTCAATATTTGGAAATTGTTTGAAAAAATATTGTGCATAACAAGACTTTAAAGCCCAACACAAATGATGAACGTGTAATTTTTTGTTTAATTCTTGAAAATTAGGAATTTTTAAGGCTTCAACAGGAATAATGTTTAAACTTGCTAATTTTGTTTGGTCTAATACTGTTGGAATTTTATCTACTAGTCCAATATAAAAAGTAATATCAGGGTGATGTTCTCTAAAACTTTCTTCTAAGACCTTAACTTGTCCTAAGAAATTGGTAGTTGATATAGTAAAGGCGATTGTTGTCAAGGAGTAATATCTTTTTTCTGAGCAAGGACTATTGTATTTAAGTATAAATCATATCTTGGTGAAATTATTTTATTGACACCTAAGCCTATCAAGTTTATCAGAATAATTATCACTTTCCTAAATCCTGGAATAATAATCAAGAATCTGGGAAGAGGGGTATGTAGTTGTAAAAGCTGAACCATTGCTAACCAAAAATTTCCTGTTTTGTCAATTTTTATTATTTCAAATCCATTTTTTTCAAATAAATGCCTTAAAGCAAATTGAGTATATCTTGCATAATCATTTGGTACTTCATGTTCATTCCAAACGAATGGACAGGTGATGAGTATTTTTCCATCGGGTTTCATCACTCTATGAATTTCTAAAAGCACTTCCTCTAAATTGAAAATATGCTCAAAAACTTCACTACTAAACACCGAATCGAAAGTATTATCGACAAAAGGTAACTGTTTCCCATCATAAAATACGTTAATTGTCCGCTTTCTTTCCCTTACCGCATCCGTTGCTATATCCACTCCAATGTATTCTTCTACTTCAAAAATAGAACGATAAGGCTGAGTTCCACAACCAAAATCCATCATTTTACCAGTTAAATGGTGTTTGTATTGAAGTATAGCCTCTAACAGAAAACGGCGAATAATGTATAGTGTAGCACCTAGATTAGGGGTGAATTCAATAGGAATAGTTAATGATTTTTCTTGTTTATCCATCAATATTTAACTGAAAAAAGAGCATTTTTAAATTTTTTTAATTTTCTTTTTGCCCAATATATTAATTGTCCCTTTTTAGATTTACGGAAGTCGATAATTTTAGTGAAACGATATTGTTTGATAGCTGCTTGATAAGTGGCTAAATGAGGACGTAAAAGTACATCATTCCCTCTCTGTATTCTCCAAATAGTTTCTTTAGAAAAATGGATAAATACAATCGGGTGTTTTTCGTTGATAAAAACTTTTCCATTGACTATAGTCCGTTGACATTCGTCTATATTCCAACCTGCAACATTACAACCTTGGTGTTTTAATATTTTGACTTTATCGAAATAAATAGGAAGTAGATTTAAATAGGTTTGATCTACATATTTTCCTTGTTTAAAATCTTTGATACATTCTTCCAGACATCTTTCTGCCCACCATTTAAGGGCGGATATTCCTTTTTTATTAACAGCTATAAATCCAGCATTATAGAGTCCTCCTACAAATAAGGCATCAAAATTTTCTTGATTTATAATTGGAACCTTATTTCTCCAGTGAGGTGTTAGTAATATGTTGTAATTGTCTAGTTCTTTCCACAAAAAAGAATAGTCGCTGTAGAAAAAAATATCGCAATCAATATATATAATTTTTTCAAATCTTTTTTTTTCTAATAAATAACTAAGAAAAACTCCTTTTAGAGACCAACGTAATTTATCTGTATTTTCTTTAGCATATTTTCTATGAATAGCTTTCCCTAAATCACTTTGACAGATCTCATTAATAGTGATTAATTCGACAGAATCTGATGAATTAAATTGTTCTTTTTGCGGTAAATCTCCTGTGACTAAAATATTAAGAGAGATATTCTTTTGAAAGTTTAAAAGAGAAATAGATAGAGTTAGTGCATAAGGTAAATAGTCTGGGGTGACAATAGTGCAAAATCCATTTTTATCCATAAACCTATATTATACAGAGGGGAAAGTTACTAATCATTTATTCTTTCTCAGAGGAGATATTTGTCAGAAAGAGCAATTTTTTCAAGCGTTTAATTATATTATAATTCTTTTAACGCCTTAGTTTGTTCTAAAACAAGTTGTATATGCTGTAAAAGCATATTGTATGCATTGATAGTTTATCGTTTGGAATTAAATTTCTTTACCACTCTTCCAAATAATTCTGATATAGCTAAAGAAAGAATGGGGAATTTATACTTGATGAAAAAATGACGCAATTTCCCTTGATTAAATGCTTTCAGATATATGGAAGAACCTTCAAGAGCTTTATCATAATGCCCTAATCTATAAAGAGAATTGACTATATAATATGCCTTTCTTTCAATATTTTTTTTATCACTTTTGTCTTTATCTATATGTTTAGCAAGGAATTTGAGGTAGAAAAATTCATATGATGGATTATTTAATTTTTTGGTTGTATTATTAGAGTGCCACCGATATTGAATGGATTCATAAGAGTCAAAAATGAATTTATATTGACTAGCCATCCGAATCCACATGTCATGGTCTTCTACAGCTAAGTTTTCATCATAAAGACCTACTTTCTCATAGCAAACTCGTTTTATTAAACAAGTTGGGGCGGGTATAAAACAATCCCAAATTAGTTTGTCTACTATATTCCCTTGAGGTATTTCTTCCCAATCAATAACATTTGTTGCTCCTTGAATAAACCTTCCAAACTTAGGCTTGGAATATTCATCTATAAAAGTAGCATCACTATATAATACGCCAATTTCTTTGCTCGTCTGTTCCATAACCTTAACTTGACGTTTAAGTTTATGTGGCATCATAATATCATCACATGCTATAAGAGAAATATATTTTCCTTTTGACTGTCTGATACATTCATTGAGTGACTTGCAAATACCTTGGTTCTTTTTGTGAACTTGAAAAGAGATATTAAAATTTGGATGTTTTGCGATCCAATTATTAATGACATTTATGGAGTTGTCTGAAGAACAATCATCAATTAGTATTAACTCAATATTCTTATAACTTTGATTATATATACTATCTAAAGTTTCTGCACAGAATTTTGCTTGATTATAGCATAGAGAGAGAACAGATACTAAAGGTTCGCTATTCATAAAATTGTTTAATCAACATAGTAATGGTTTTAATTTTTTCTTCATCTAACCCAGGCCATATAGGTAGACTTAAACAAGTATTTGCCAATTCTTCAGCTATTGGAAAATCGCCCATTTTGTAACCTAAATATTGATAGCATTCCTGCAAATGCGGAGGAACGGGATAGTGAATTAATGTTTCTATTCCATTTTTATGGAGAAAATTTTTCAATTCATCTCTTTGCTTAGTGCGAATTACGTAAAGATGATATACAGAAGTAGCTTTTTGGGCTATTTGGGGAAGGATAATTTCTGGAATATTTATTAGATAGTCCTTATACCATTTAGCTATTTGTTGTCGTTCTGCATTCCACTGCTGTAAATACTTTAACTTTACAGCTAAGAACACCGCCTGACATTCATCCATTCGTTTATTAAAGCCTAATTGTTCATTATAGTATTTTTTCGAAGAACCATAGTTTCGTAACGATTGAATTATATCAGCATATTTTTGATTATTGGTGGTAATTGCCCCTGCGTCTCCTAATGCTCCTAAGTTTTTGCCGGGATAGAAACTAGTTGCGTTGATTTCTCCAAAACTACCTGTCTTTTGCCCGTCCCAAGTTGCACCTTGTGCTTGTGCATTATCCTCTATTACAAAAAGATTGTGCCGCTTAGCAATTTGTATTAGGCTATCCATATTACAGGCTTGTCCATAAAGATGAACAGGCACTATTGCTTTTGTACTAGAAGTGATGGCAGTTTCTATTTTTAATACATCTATATTATAGGTTTTAGGGTTGGGTTCTATAAAAATAGGAGTGGCCTCACAGTGGGTAATTGCTAATACGGAGGCAATAAAAGTATTAGAAGGCACAAGGACTTCATCTCCTTTTTTTATACCTAATGCCTTTAGCGCAAGGATTAATGAGTCTAAACCATTACTCGTACCTATGCAATAACTTACTTGATTAAAGTGAGCATAAGCGGTTTCAAAGCTCTTGAGACGCTGTCCCAAAATATACCAGCTATCATCAAAAAATTGTTCGAATGCAACAAGTGATGCTTCTCTAATTTGTTGGTTCACAGGTTCAAAAGACAGAAAGGGGATGATAGACTTGACTTTACTCAATGGTCGAGGCTTTTAGTTATTATTTAATAGATTAGTTTCCCAGTTTAACATTGGTCGAAAAAAACCAGGCGCTTTATTAAAATTCGCTCCTCTTCCTTCACTAGATTCTATTATTTCAAAGGTAATTAAATCATTAAATTTTGCTAACTCTTCTCTTTGTGCATGGCCCATTTGGATTTCTACTCTATATTTTCCACTATTGAGCATGTGAGCTGGAATAAGAACTTTACTTGTATAAAGACCGTTTACAAATTTTTTGCCATGCCAATTTTTTTCAACCCCTGTTCCTGTTACAAATAAAAATATATTTTGTTCTGAGAAAAACCTCAAAGTCATTCCAATTCTATGTTGTTCATTTAGATTCCAATAACTAATGGCTATTTCAAAAGAATCGTGGATATGGATTAAATTACTAGAGGGATTGGTTTGATTTTTTAAAATAATGCTTTTTAATTTAAGTGAATTATTGCCTGGTGCATTCTGAAAAATCCATTCCTGTTTGGGTTTTGTTAATGCATAATTGGATAAATATTGATTGATGATAGATTCTGTTGAACCTTGAGCGACCAATTGCCCATTTTCCAATAAGATGGCACTAGAACATAATTTTTTCACTGCTTCCATATTATGGCTCACAAATAGAATAGTTCGTCCGTTGTTGGCATCCTTATTCATTTTGCCAAGACATTTTTTTTGAAATTCAGCATCTCCAACAGCCAAGACTTCATCCACAATCATGATTTCTGGTTCTAAAAATGCAGCTACAGCAAAGGCTAGACGAACATACATTCCAGAAGAGTATCTTTTAACAGGGGTATCTATATATCTACCTACGCCAGAAAAATCTACAATGTCATCAAATTTATCACGGATTTCCGCTTTGGACATGCCTAAAATAGCCCCGTTCAGATAAATATTTTCTCGACCTGTTTGTTCTGCGTGAAAACCTGTACCAACTTCTAATAAACTAGATATTCTTCCTTTTGCTCTAAACGCTCCTTTGCTTGGAGAGGTGACTCTAGAAAGTATTTTAAGGAGAGTCGATTTTCCTGCACCATTTTTTCCAATAATGCCAATGGCTTCTCCTTTTTTGACTTCAAAACTAACATTTTGTAAAGCCCATACATAGTCACCTGCTCCTTTTGATGCGGTATTATTGGTTTCCCCAATTTTAAGATAAGGGTCTTCTTTTCCTCTTACTTTATGCCACCAACGGTTTAAATCATGAGAAAAAGTGCCAGTGCCCACTTCGCCCAAACGGTATTGCTTTGATAAGTTTTTTACTTGTAAAATGACTTCTGACATTAGGCGGATTTAGTCTACTTTTAAATAGTATCTATAAAACTTTTTTCAGTTTTATTGAAGAGATGTAGACCTAAGAAAAACAGTAACAAGCTAAAACATAAACTATATAGAAGATACTGCCAAGAAAAAAAGCCTTGCCCTAAAAAACCATACTTAAAGGCTTCTATGACAGAGGTCAATGGATTTAACAAACTCCATTTTTGATATTCAATGGGAATCTTAGAAAGTGGATAAATAATGGGTGTAGCAAACATAAATAGCTGTACACCAAATTGAATTAAATAAACGAAATCGCGATATTTAGAGGTTAGAGAAGTGACGATCAATCCAAAACTAAGGCCTAAGAGCGCTAGAATAAAGATTAGAATGGGTAGTAATAAAAGATATTGGTTGGGATGAATTGGTGTGCCCTGTATAAAAAAGTAACAGAGAAAACCTATAAACAGGACAAACTGGACTAGAAATTTTAATAGATTAGAGATAACCACCGATATAGGAATTACTAATCTTGGAAAATAGACTTTACTGTATATTTCTTGGTTGTCTATAAAAGTTGAGGAAGTTTTTTGTAGGCAATCTGCAAAATAATTCCAGCAACTTATACCTGCTAGATAAAATAGAATAGGAGGTAAACCATCTGTAGAGATACCTGCTAACCTTCCAAAAATAAGCGTATACATTAGGGCAGTTAGAAATGGTTGAATGAAAAACCATAATGGCCCGAGTATAGTCTGTTTGTATAAGGTTGTGAAATCTCTCTTGACAAAGAGGAAAATTAAGTCTTTGTATTGCCAGAGCTCTTTGAAGTTTAGGTTAAATTTTGAATTCTCGGAGGTAACCAAGATATTCCAATTTTCACTTTTATATGTTTCTGTATTTGGAATGAATTGTTTTTTATGAATTGCTTTAAAGAGAAGCCAAGATTATTTAATCTAAGGGATATTTATTTTATTTGCTTGAATATTTTATACTCTCTAATATAATCTGATTCTTTGTAAATATCTGATGCCATACAGAGCATTACTGCATTGTGTGAGAAGCGGATTTTTCGCCAATAATTTGATGGGATAAGTAACCCAATAGAAGGGGTATCTAGGGTAAATGAGTATTTATTTCCTGATGTATCTTCTAAGTCAAATTCTATGATGCCACTTACAGCAACAATAAGTTGTTCTAAATTTTTGTGTGAATGCCCTCCTCTAATCACATGATTTGGAGTATAGTAAGTCCAATAAACTCTTTTTACTAAAAAAGGTAATTTTTTATTTATTTCAGCAACACTAATAAAACCTATTTGTGGACTACCAATTTCTTCAAATGCTATAAGTCGAGGACTAGTCATATTTTTTTAACCAATTACTTAAATCCTTTTGTATCAATGATTCGAGCTTTGTTATTTCAGGTTTGAATTTTTCTTTTAGAATATTTATTGTTTTATCATCTATTAATTCTTCTTTTTGGAAATGATATTTTAGAGTATTCATTATTGAAGACTTACGCCTAAATAGCTTTTCGTACAAAAAATTAATTTTATCAATAAATTTAATGTTCTGTTTAAAGAATTGATTTTTCGGGATTCGTGGTATAGTTGATTTATTATAGATTTTTTTAATGTTCTTTGGAGCGAATGTTGGGTCTACCTCTAAAAAATTAAATAAATCTGTTGTAAGCTTTTTAGGATTATTTTTTAAATCTTCATATAAGAAAATTTTTACATTTTTGAATGCATCTAAATATGATTTTACTTGATTATGATACATTGTGTTGTCAACATAAAACAAATCAGGTAATAGATCATGTCTTTTTTTTCGTATTATTTCAAGTTTAATAGCTTCATTTAAGGTTAAATTTTCAGGATCTAAATCATTATTTTTGACAAAATTGTAATGAGAAATTATTTTTTCAATAGGTTCTCTTAATATAATGACGATTTTTAAGTCTTGCCAGTTAGGATGGTATTTTTTTATATTACTTATAGTTAGGTCATAATAATATAAATAGGATGGAGTTACCTCGCCACAAATTTGGTTACTATTTACATTGGTAAATAAGTTTAAATAAGAAAAGATGCTTTGAGGAAGAGAAGGATATAATTTTAATATAGCTTTATTAGGATTACTTACTAAATGGAAAAACCACGTTTCTTTGGCTTCGGGCAAGTAGATTTCAGGATGTTCTTTTAAGTAATGATGAATTGAAGTGGTTCCACTTTTTCCTGCACCAACGACAATAAAATCGGGTAAATTTAACTGATTGAAGACCAAATCAACTTTCATTCATGTTAGCCTTTAACCATTTTTTAAATCCAATATTTTCCCATGGCATTCCTCTTTCAAAATTATAAGGCCACGGATAATAAGTATTATTATTTGATTTCGATTTTAATTTTCTTATATCACATAGTTTCTTTGCTGGATTTCCTATCATTACAGAGAAATCTTCTACATCTTTTGTAATTAGTGAGGAAGCTCCTAAAAGACAATGTTTACCAACTTTAATACCTGCCAATGTTAACACATTAGATGCAATTACTGAGTAATCACCGATAACGGGACCAATCAATTGGGTTGTTGGAGGTGTATGAGTATTAGTTAGGATTGTACCTGGGAAAATCCAGACAAAATTGCCAATTCGAGAATTTTCACAAATACAGACATCACTATGTAGTCTCACATTATTACCTATAATACTACTACCATGTAACTCTGTATTATTTCCTATGGAGCAATTGTTACCTAGCTTATTTTGTGTTCTTAATATTATTCTGTGACCAGTAACTAAATTGTCTCCCAAAACATTATCAGCATATACTATTGCGTAACTTCTTATTAAACAATTCGCACCAATTTTTGTAGGAGGATTTATATAATTCTTATTTTTATAATAATTAGTCAAAGGCTCTCCAATGTGGCAATCATTACATATTATTGAATTATCTCCGATTGTTACATTATCATAAATTACTGTATTGTTACCAATCTTTACATTTTTTCCAATTTTTGCGGTAGAGCTAATGGTAACATTTTTTTTAGTAAACTTCATTTATTACTTTGTGATAAAAATAAAATAGGGACTTGATGTATTGATAATAGTCCCTATTTTATTCTGATAAGTAGTCGGACAAAATTAAAGTAACAATTTTATTATATAGTCACAATAGATATTTTACATAGCGAACATAGTTTTGATAGCTAGATAGTTCAATTTAGTTCTTAAAACTATATGGTAAGAAGATGTTAGCTTATTTTTGTCACAGTAACTTAACTAGATATTATTTACTTTTTTCTAGTTCATCAATTCTTTGTTCCAACTTATTTATTATTACTTGTTGTTCTTGAATTGCATTTATTAACAAATATTTTATCTCGTTGTCTTTGATTTGTAAATATGTTTCCGTTTCAATTATCTTTGGTTCATTGTTTAAAGAATTAGTATCTTCACTTTGAACAACATGAGTGTATTCTTGTACAAGTTCTGGAGCTAATTTTTGTAAATCTTGAGCTAAAATACCTAAATGTTTGCTTCCTCTTCTAGTTCCGCCTTTACCATTATATTCATAATTTACGGTTTCTAACCTCATAATTGTACTTAAACCTCTGTTATATTTTGAAATTCCAGTTTTTAATCTTGCATCAGACATAGTAACTGTTCCTTCATGCATAATACTTCCGTTTACATGCAGTCTTTCAGCAGGGAATCTTGTGCCTATACCTGTTCTACCAGCATAAGTACTATGATTATTACCATAAACGATAAACATGTTATCGTTATCAACAGTTACATCATCTGCATCTACGCCAGGAGAAAAAGCAAAAAAGTTATCTTCTTCAAAAAAGAAAGCACTACCAGCAGTTCCTACTGCGGGCTTTAAAAAGTTAGCTATAGAACCACCACTATTTGCACGCATTAAAAAACCCGGTGTGCTAGTATTGTCCCCAGAAATATCTAGCATTTGCTGCGGGTCGTCTGTACCAATTCCAACAAATCCAGAATTAAAAAAAGCATTTCCACTATTATTACTCCACATACTAGACCCTGCTCCTGCAAATTTAATCCAATTAGACCCATCATATCCTTCAAAATCAGTACCAGTCCATCTTAAAGTACCAGCATTTGCAGAAGAGGTAGTTCCAAGTTTTACAGCGCCTTCTACATCCAAAGCTTCTACAGGAGTTGTTTCTGCTCCAACTTTTACACCAGCCGCTTCTACTTTTAATTGAGCATAACTAGTACTAGCAAAAAGACAAAGTGTCAAAAAAGAAAAGATTAATTTTTTCATTACTATTAAAATTTAAGTTTTGAGATATAAATAAAGGAAAATGAATTCCTTGAAAATTTCAAAACATTAGCTTAGTTCAAAATAAAAATGTCACCACCTAAATAATATTTTTTAAAATCTGTTCATTATTTATACAGCTTCGCCACTAATAAGTCGAATCAAACTTACTCCAACCTTCTAAAAAACGATAACAAAAACAACTAGTTGCATCAAAAGAAAAATAATTAACTAGTTACATAATATTAGCAAAATATAGCCTATGTTATGTCACCTTTGCAAAAATTAGGTAGCATAGGGTCTAACATAATAACTTTGATTTACGTATCATTGAGAAAATAACTTTAAAGCATATTTTTTGCAGAAAATAACACCAAAAAAAATCGCCTTTTTCTTAACCTCCCTTGTTTCAGGCGGAGAGGAACGCACCGCCTCTGTCCTAGCCAAAGAATTATCCAAAACAGAAGAACTAATTTTTGTTTTTTTTAATAAACCAATAGATTTTGAGATTCCTGAAAAGGTACGTGTAAAAATATTACGACCTGTTTATAAATGGCGTTTATTGCGTTTATTGACCTTACCGATAGTTGTTTGGCGATATTATCGATTTTGCCAAGCAGAAAAAATCACCCATAGTATTTCTTTTGATAGTTTACCTAATTTTTGTAATTGTTTGATTAAAAAGATGGGATGGAAAGGGCGAGTCACTCTGCGGGAGTCAAATCATGTGTCTACTCGTTTTTCTTCGGCGACTATTCGAGGAAAGATATTTCATTGGCTCATCAGATATTTATACCCAGTAGCAGACCAAGTTTTGGTAAATGCTTGGCGTATAGGGACTGATTTAGAAGAACAATATGGAATCCAAATACCGATTCATTTGAGTTTAAACCCGATTGATTTACCAATGATTCAGCAATTGAGTCAAGAGCGGGCAGTTAGTAAGACTTACTTTACCTTTATTCATGTGGGCATGTTCCGCCCACAAAAAAATCACCTTCTATTATTAAATGCCTTTGCTAAGCTTAAGCAGTTAGAAGTGGAACTTTGGTTGGTTGGAAAAGGGGAGTTGGAGGCTATTATTCGTGCCGAGATAAATAGATTAGATTTATCGAAAAAAGTTTTTTTAAAAGGATTTAGCCCAAATCCTTATCAATTTATAGCAGCAGCAGATTGTATGTTGCTTAGTTCTGATTATGAAGGTTTGCCAAATGTTTTGTCAGAAGCATTAGCCTGTGGCCTCCCCATCATCTCCACCGACTGCCCTTCCGGTCCAAGAGAAATTCTTGCGCCCAATACCGATAAAAATAAAAAAGTAACAACAGCTATAGAACTAGCTAAATACGGTATTCTTACCCCTGTTGGCAACGCTGAAAAATTGGCCGAAGCCATGAGGTATATGTATAAAAATAAAAAATATCGAAAAGGAGCTTTTTTTAAAGAGCGAGTAAAGCCTTTTCATGTGGAAACGGTGGTAGAAGAATTACTGAAGCAATTGGGTTGAATTTATCAAATCTATACAGCAAAAATATTTTTATATATTTTATCATATAAGATATGACCTTCAAATTTTGAAATGCGTAGAAGTAGAGTCATTGATTAGGAACTGAAAATATCAACAGTGGAATTATTATGAAAAAAGCACTAATAACAGGAATCACAGGACAAGACGGGGCCTACCTAACCGAATTGCTGTTGGCAAAAGGCTACGAAGTAC
>CAZXYA010000189.1:0-110 GCA_964644655.1 uncultured Saprospiraceae bacterium
ATCCGTTCAAATCCGTTCAATCCTGTCTAAATCCGTTTGCAATCCTCCTAGCTCGCAAAAGAATTTTGAATGTTCGGGGAATATTTACCTTGCAGGGTCGCCATCCCGTC
>CAZXYA010000189.1:210-14555 GCA_964644655.1 uncultured Saprospiraceae bacterium
CACTTCGTGGTTCACTCGCTTGAATGTCCACAGGACATTCACCCTTCGGGGTCGCCATCCCGTCCACTTCGTGGTTCACTCGCTTGAATGTCCACAGGACATTCACCCTTCGGGGTCGCTCGATCATCCAAATTAACCAACATAGCCATTCCTATAAAGAAAAAAGTACCGACCTTATCGGTTTCTACCAAATCATTAATTAATAGCAGAGAAAAGATAATGACTAGAGACAAAAGGGGCATCAGCACCAATCGTCGTTTACTAGCGCTTGTAACCCGATGATATAACTGTTCCCCTTTGAGTAATATCGTACAACAAAGGAATAAGAAAATAATTAAACCAATAAGACCTTGTTCAACGGCAAGCATTAGATAGTAACAATGTATCCCTGATTTTTCGGGATTATCACTTACATAGGTGGTAAAACTACTGACGGTGTATTGAGGATAATAGGTATAAAAATTACCAGGGCCAAAACCAAACCAAGGTTTTTCTTTAACCATATAGCCGCCAGCTACCCAACGGTAAACTCGTTCCATCGTAGAAATATCTTCTCCTTTGGCAGTCGCATCTAATAAATTATCAAATTTTTTGTGGGCAATAGCTTTGTTAAAATCTGGCGAAAAATCGAGGTACTTATTATTATTGACTACAAAATTTAACCCAAGAATGGCGATGATTAAAGCACTAGCCAGCATCACTTTCATTAACCGCAGTTTGATAATAAAATAAGTACCTACAGCAATTAATAAACTTACATAAGCTGCTCGAGTATAAGTAAAATAAATGGCGATCAGGAAGAAGAAAATACTACCAATTAATACCCACCATTTCGTGGAATATTTTTTGACCCAATTGGGCGCATACCAGATAAACGGAAAGAAAACAACTAAAATAGCAGCATAATTGACATGATTCCGATAAAAAGGATTCAAGACAGAATTGATGCCTTCAAAGGAAAAATCGACTAGCGCATGCCGAATCATCACGATTATCACGGTAAAGAGTAGCGGAATAAAGACCCATTTAAAAAAGCTTTTAATATCGTTCTCTGTTTTTAATAAAAGTCCTGCCATAAAATAGCAAGTAGCCACATACCAGATTTTTGCCAACAAAAATTTTAAAGCAAATATTTTTTCTCCTGCATGTAAGGCGCTTAAACCTATCCAAGCGATATGGAGCAAAAGTAATAAGGTAATTGGATGCTTAAAAAAATGACTGCCCAACTGCCATCCATTTTTTAATAGATACAAAAAATAAATGAGCATTAAGCCAATGAGTAGTAATTCGGCAGGAAAATCTGTACCAAATCCACCAGGCAATTCTAATTCTGTAGACAGCGGAATACTGGCTAATAATAAATAAAATATTTTTCGAAAGTCAACGATGGCTAAATAGATGCCTAAATACAAAATAGGTAAGCCAAAAAGGATATATTCTGCGGTTATAATGCCAATTAAAATACTTGCTATAATGACGACCACTAATCCTGTAAACAAGACTTGTACGGGAGATAAGGAAGGTTTAAATGGTGTGCTGAAATTTAGCATTGATAATTGACTTTATACTTCTTCGGCGTAAAACTAAGATAATGTGCTGAATTAAGATAGCTAGGGTTGGGAAAATTGTATAGAATATACCTACTTAGGAATAAATTAAAATTAAAATGACAATTAAAATTAAAACCACTACTGACAATCAATAAGTTGCAATTTTAAAATGTAAAGTTATTTTTGAACCGTTCCTTACTAAGTACTTAGTGTTAAATAATGGACTCTTTGTAAAAGGGTGATGAGGTGATAAGTTTATGAGGTTACAAGGAAGATATTTGACTCCAAAGGCTACCTCATTAATCTCATCACCTCATTTACTCTTTTTTATAAATGTTGATTAATGTTGTCCTAGTACTTACTTGAGCAATAATTCTAGGAAATTAATATTATTTTTGAGCAAATAAGTCAATAAGTACTTAGAGTTAAATAATAGCCCCTTTGTAAAAGGGTAATGAGGTAATAAGCTTCCTAATCAGTAAACTTCTGCGCAAACGTGGCAGAAAATTCAATTTTCAATTTAGAATTTAAAATTTTCAAAATGAAGCAAGACACTCCCTAAAAAAAGCATCAAATAATTTCAAGGCTTGGATTAGTTGTAGATGCCTTTTGAAAATTGAACATTGAAAATTATGGTACTGGCTTCGCCAGCTTAGGAGTTTATGAACCTAAAAAGGAAGATTTTTGCTTAAAAGAATTACTTATCTAACCTCATTACCTCATCAACTCATTAACCTCATTACCTCAAAAGTGTCGATTATTGAAGTAGAGTTACTTATTAGTATAAAACCTAAGAATAGTGTCTAAAAAACTCCTTAACATTTTCCCTTTTATTTCTCTCCTGCTTGCTGGGGTAATTATTATTGCCACAGCTTGTTTTTATCCTAAATGGGAAAAACAAGGAACGGAGGCTACCCTTAGTTGGGACGTTATGGGCTATTATTTATACTTACCTGCCACTTTTATTTATGAGGATTTAAGTCAATTAAAATTTAAAGACGAAATTATTAAAAAATATAGCCCTACAGGGTCTTTTTATCAAGCTGCTTTACATGAGGAAACAGGAAAATATGTGATGAAGTATCCGATAGGACAAGCTATGCTCTACGCACCTTTTTTTGGATTGGGACATACTTATGCATTAATCAATGATTATCCACCGGATGGCTTTTCTTGGCCCTACCAAGCAGCGATTAGTTGGGGTAGTATCTTTATGGCGTTTTTGGGCTTATGGTTCTTTCAAAAAATCCTTCGGAAATATTTTGATCCATTTGTTTCGGGAATTGTGGTGCTGCTAACAGCGATTGCTACTAATTATTTGAATTATACTGCAGTAGATGGCGCAATGGCGCATAATTGGGGCTTTACTTTATTTGCCATTTTAATTTATACTACTATTAAATGGCAGGAAAAACCTAATTTTCAAAAGAGTTTTTTAATTGGGCTTTGTATTGGTTTGGCTACTTTATGCCGCCCTACGAATCTATTGAGTGCCTTGATTCCACTTTTCTGGGGTGTTAATAATTATGAAACTTTGCAAGCTAGATTCGTTTTATTCCAAAAGCATTGGCAACAATTATTCCTAGCATTTATAACCCTCGTATTAGTCGGTAGTATTCAATTAATCTACTGGAAATATATGACAAATGACTGGATTTTTTACTCTTATGAGGAACAAGGGTTTAGTTGGTTCAAACCTCATCTTAAGAATGTCTTGATAAGCTATAAAAAAGGCTGGCTAATTTATACGCCAATTATGATGTTAGCTTTGATTGGTTTTAGATCGCTTTATAAAAAATATCCATTAATATTTCCATTTTGCCTTGCCTTTTTTCTATTGAATTATTACATCGTTGCAGCTTGGGATGTTTGGGGCTATGGTGGCGCCTTTGGACAAAGAGCCTTGATTGAATCTTATACTATACTAGGTTTTCCGATGGCAGCCCTGTTAACGACTATTCAAGCCAAACAATGGCAAAAATGGCTGCTGATTGCCTTTTCCGCATTTTGTATTTGGCTCAATATTTTTCAAACTTGGCAAGCACATGGACATGGCTTTGAGGTAGAAGCGATGACGAAAGCTTATTATTGGCGGATATTTGGCAATACAAACCCTACTAATTTAGATAGAAAACTATTAGACACGAAAGAAGATTATCAAGGAGAAAGAAAAAATGTACAACAGATTTATCTAAATGAATTTGAAGAAAAGACAACTGATAATTTACGCACTTCTAAAAAAGCTAAATCGGGTAAATCCGCATTATTGATTAATAAAGACACCGAGTTTACCCTACCTTTAACTGCTAAGACGAACGCAAAAGCACCAAAATGGATAAGGGTAAGTGCTGATTTTTATCTTCCTTCTAAAGAATGGGATGTTTGGAAAATGACCCAATTGATAGTAGAATTTAAAAAAGGAGACAAGAGAATTAAGAAAAGAATCCTTCGAGTGCAAAGACAATTATCGGAAAAGACTTGGCAAAAAAATTGGACAGATATGCAGATTCCCAAGGCAGATTTTGACCATATCAAAGTCTATTTTTGGAATGCTGGTAGCAAAAAAGAAGTCTATATTGATGATTTGATAGTAGAAGTCTATGAACAGCAATAGTATAATATTTTAAAAAAAATTATCTTTTGTAAACAAATTATTTTTTTTCTACAAGCATTATTTTTGCTTAATTCATAACTCATTGAATAATAAGATATAATATATTAAAATTAAATATTTAAAATTTTGACCTTATTTTTTGGCACACTTTTGGACTTATTAGAGGAAAAGTTAAATAGTTAAAAAAGTTAATTTGATAACTACTTTTTGTAATAATGAAATTTATTTTAAACTACACAAATTATTAATAATCAGTTGGATAACTGATTTTTTAAAACAGGCTGAACACTAAAAGAGAACTGAGCAAACACACATTATTTAAGTATAAACGACTATGAGCTAGAACAATAGATTTATTGAGAATTTATTACACGAATCCTTTCTGAGCAAATTTTCCAGTAAGCTTTTATAGCGCTTTTATTACTACACGATTCTTACTACTTACAATTCTACATTCTACCAATTCACACATACACACACACATTAGGAAATTGAAAATTATAAATTATAAATTGAAAATTGCTACAAATCAATAGTAGTAATATCAATCGGTAAATTTATCTTTTCCTCATTCCTTTCCGATTTCACCACACAAGAAATAGTATTATTGATTATTGGTCTAAGAACTAAATGCTTTGCTAATAATCAATAAGTTAATCTAATAATAAATTGACCGAAGGTCAACCGATTTAAGTATGTCTAGAAGACTTGCTTTTTTTAGCTAATTCTTCTAAAAAATATCTGATCCCATGAGCAGCAAGCTTAAACACTCAACCTTGAGTAAAGGTTGGGGCTTAACATACGTACGCCAGTATATTGGCAATGAAAAGTCTAACAGGACCTTTTCATTGATTGGCAAGCGCTTTGGGCGAATGAGTAGCCTTGTAATCGCTTTAATTGTCACTACTTTTTCTACGACTACTACTACTGCACAATGTACGCTTACCTGCGATGATCAGAAGCAAATTTCACTAGGCACAAATGGATATGCGGTTATTATTCCTGAATTAATTTTAAATGGAGATCATAGTTGTGCGGGAACAATTACCGTTAGTTTATTTGATGAGAATAATCAAGAAATAGGAGATACGGTTAGCTGCGAACATATTAATCAGACTTTTCAAGTGAGGGTTAGTAGTTCGGTTACCAATTCAGATTGTTGGAGTACGATTACAGTAGAAGATAAATTGGCGCCAAGGATTTTTTGTAGAGATACGGTACTTCAATGTTCGGCTTCCACCTTACCTGTGGATTTAGGTTATCCTACGATTACTGATAATTGTGAAATTGTTGATAGTACCGATCTTAGATATTTCGATTTATATAAAGAATTAGCTTGTGGAACTACCCAAAATGGGATGGCAGTTGGAGGGCGAATTACTCGAAGTTGGACGGCTATAGATCATAATGGGAATGTAGGGACTTGTACGCAGACTATTTATTTACTAAAAGAAGATGTTGCGAATATCATTTTTCCTAGAGATAGAGACGATATTGATGCCCCTGCGATTAGTTGTACGGAGGGCGGATTGGATAATCCTGCTATGACTGGTGAACCAACTATCAATGGAGCACCCGTTAGGAATGGAGATGCTTGTAAATTATTTATCAGCTATCAAGATCAATTTGTAGATGTTTGCCCGCCAGCGAGTTATCGAGTTATTCGTCGATGGGAAGTGACCGATTTATGCACAGAAGAAGTAAGAGTAGGCATTCAAAGTTTATTAATAGTAGATAGAGATCCACCAGTTATTAGTTGTCCAGATAGTTTTGCCGTTACGGCTAATTTGTCTACTTGTGGAGCAACCGTTATTTTACCACAAGCCACAGCTATTGACAGTTGTTCTGATTTTACGATACAACCAAGTTGGGCATTTGGGACGGGTTATGGTCCTTTTAGCAATGTTCCTGTAGGCGTTCATACAGTTACTTATACTGCTACTGATCAATGTGGAAATTCTTCTATTTGTACAACAAAAGTAACTATAGCAGATAATTCTAGACCTATTGCCATCTGTCGAGATGAATTGCATATCGCTTTAACGAATGATGGTTTTGTAGAAGTAAACGCTGCTGTTTTTGATGGTGGTAGTAGAGATAATTGTGGCGTGACTAAATGGGAAGTGGCTAGAATGAATGAGACCTTTGGAGATTCCCTTCGCTTTACTTGTGCAGATGTAGGCAATCCTGTTGAGATTCAACTTCGAGTATCCGATGCGGGAGGATTGAGTAGTACATGTGGAACAAGCGTCATAATTACTGATGAAATTCGACCAGTCATTACTGATTGTCCTGTGAACATTATTTTAGATTGTTCGCAAAATTATGAAGATACTTTTTTAACAGGTCGTCCTACTGCTACGGATGAATGTGGCATTAAAGATATTTATTTTGAGGATATAGCAGACGTCAATTCTTGTAATATTGGAACGGTGACTAGAACTTGGTTTGTCATAGATTCTTCGGACAACTTTGCAAGCTGCCAACAACTTATTTTCTTGGAAGATAAAACACCAATACAGGTGACCTTTCCAGCAGATTATACAACAAATGAATGTGGGGCAGATTTACGACCCGTAACAACTGGCGAACCAACAGTAGAAGGTGCTGATTGTGAGTCTATTCTCATGACTTATGATGATGAAGTTTTTCTAATCGGAGATTCTGCTTGTTTAAAAATATTGAGAACTTGGACGGTTTTAGATTGGTGCTCTTTTGACCCAACTGATTCTACTAATAATGCGAGGGTAGTAGCGGTACAATTGATAAAAGTATTGGATGAAGCAGCGCCGATTATTACGGCCTGTCCTACAGATACAACAGTAGCTATTACAGATTTTGCTTGCGAAACGAGAGTGAATTTACCCGATCTAATCGCAACGGATTGTAATCCAAATCTAACGATTACCAATACCTCTATTTATGCAGATGTCAATGGTAGAAACGCCAGCGGCATGTATCCAATAGGTATACATAACATACGATTTGTGGTAAGTGATGGTTGTGGGAATATTGCTACTTGCGAAATGACAATTACGGTAGAAGATCGGCATGCACCGACGCCAGTTTGCAGATTTGGCTTGACTATTCCACTAATGGCAGGTGGCTTTGTAACGGTACCCTCTAATGCGATTAATAGTGGTAGTTATGATAATTGTAGTGGCGAGGAAGGCTTGATTTATGAAATTTCGCCTAACTATTTTACTTGTGCAGACGTTGGTCGCCAAACCATTAATTTGATTGTGACGGACCAAGCGGGTAACTCTCAATTTTGTGAAACCGATATTTTTATTCAAGATAATAGCGGTGTTTGTACTGGAACTGCTCCAACAACAGCGATTGGTGGTCGAATTTTTACCGAAGATGGTGCAGGTATGGAAGATGTGCCTGTGCAAATTAGTGGAGGCTTAGAGGAGATGGGCTATACAACAGCCGATGGCAGTTATTTATTTGATGATTTGTCTAGTCAAGAAACCTATACGGTTCGACCTATGCCAAACGAAGATTATAGCGAAGGCTTATCCACTTTTGATTTGGTCTTAATTAGAAAACATATTCTTGGTATTGATCCATTGAATTCTCCTTATAAGATGCTGGCGGCAGATGTCAATAATTCTAAATCTATTTCTGCTTTTGATATGGTGGTGATCCGACAAATAGTGCTAGGCACTAGAACAGACTTTCCCGAAAATACTTCTTGGAGATATATTGATGCAAGTTATGACTTTCCAGATCCAAGAAACCCTTTTCTCGAAATAGTGCCCGAATTTAGAGATTACAAACAATTATTAATCAACGACTTGAGTAGAGATTTTATAGGTTTTAAAGTCGGAGATGTTAACAATAGTGCCAGCCCACAATCTATGGTAGGGCAGGGGAGAAGTACAAAAGAAAAGCTCGTATTTGAAGTGGAAGATTTGGAATTGAAAGCGGGGTTTGAATATCGAATTCCTTTTAAAGCGAAAAATTTAAAAGAAATTCAGGGGTATCAATTTACAGTAGATTTTAATACAAATGCTTTACAGTTAAAAGAAGTCATCGCAGGAGAACCGACTACCATGAGTGCTAATAATTTTGGTTTAACTCAAATAACAAGAGGAAAAGTAACAACCAGTTGGGAAAATGCAGGGGCTATTCAAACAGATGCTGAAACAGTCCTTTTTACAGTAGTTCTTGAAGCAAAAGAAGCCACCAATTTAAGTGATTTGCTTAGTATTACTTCTAGCATTACGACTGCCGAAGCCTATAATTCTAATGATGAATTATTAGACGTAGTGGTACAGTTTACCAATCAACCAACAGCGAAAAATTTACGATTATACCAAAATCGACCTAACCCTTTTAGAAATCAAACAATTATTTCATTTAATCTACCAAAATCAACAGAAGGCACAATTGCCATCTATGATATTAATGGTCAATTACTGAAATCGTACTATGGGAAATATGCTCAAGGCTATAACGAAGTTATGGTAAATCTGAGCGATATACACACACAAACTGGTGTCCTTTACTATCATTTAACAACACCTGTTACAAAACGACTATCCCAAAAGATGGTCCTCATCAGAGAATGATGAACTAGAGGTCAGTTGTCAGTTGTCAGTTATCCGTTTCTCAACGGAGAACAGATAATAGATAACCGAAAACTGGCCTCTCAATTACGGCAATACTTAATAACGGAAATAAACTTAGGATAAGGTTTTTGGCATGGATTGGTTCTGGAGTTATGATGACTCCAGAGCCTCCATCTTTTAAATTTTTTCTGAGCCGTTATGAGCTAAAAATATAATCAGTTGTCAGTTGTCAGTTTCTTGCTAGAAGATAAAATTGACAACGAATAACTAACAACTGAAAAATGATCAAACGATAGTTACTCAATATTCTTTTGTTTGACACAACGAATCTTACAGCAAAACCAAAACATTTTTTGTTTAGAGACAGAGAATTTTTTGGAGCCGAAAATGGGATGCCTTTTGGCTATCCTATTTCGGTTTTTTGACTGGATATTAACGGTCTAAGAATTAAATAAATACCAGTTTATTTAGATGAGTTGTCAATTATCGGTTCCCTAGTTGCGAATCTAACTAATATCCGACAACTGACAACTAAAATCGAATAGCAGTCGAACTATTTTCGACTAGCATCATTAGCAAAAAACAATATCCTATGAAACGGATAAAAGAATTATTTTTATTAAAGCAGAAGGAGATAAATAAGACAGTAGTAGTACTACTAGCTTTTCTATTTGTTTGTGTAGGACTCAACGCTCAGAATATAGCCGACTTTCAATTGGATAAATTGGAAGATAACCTATTTCGAGTGAGTATCGTGCCAGCTACTACCTATACGGTTCCGAATAATACGATTAGCAATATGCAAATAATCGTACGGGTGCCAACGGGTGGTTTTGTCGTTTCTAACTTGACCAACCTAGTTGGTAGCGGTGTTACTTTTACCAATACCAGTAGAAATGATGCTCCTTTAGAAAATCCTGGGTACGATTATCTATCTTTTACTTTGCAGTCAGGAGCGACCACAGCCATTTCATTTGTAGATGGTGTAAGTGTTCCATTATTTACTTTTAGAAATGGTGGAACTTGTCTAACGGGTGATTTATCTTTGATTACACCTACAGATCCTTTTTATCCTATTAATTCTATCAATGCAAATACACAACACCAACTAACTGTTTTAGGATTTGGTGGCCCAGATGCCCCTGTTGGTATAGCTGGCACGGCAAGTGTAGCAGACTGTACGGATAACTGTATTGCCTTATATGAGATAGAGCGGATGACCAATGGCGCATTTCAAGTAAGCTTGACGCCGATGGTTACTTATGATGGAACGGGTGGCAATAATCGGATTTCTAGTTTACAGGTTACTATAAAAGTAAGAGCAGATGGATTTGGGGTAGGAAATATTATTAATTTGATTAATACGGCAATGATAGATGAGGTAAGATTTGCCCAGACTAGTAGATTTGATTCCCCTGTGGAGAATCCAAATTATGATTATATTTCTTTTACTTTACAGAATACAAGTACAACTGAAATACCTTTTCAAACAGGGTTAAAAGTACCCTTGTTTTCTTTTAATAATACTGGATTTTGTACGGAAGATACGGTTCGATTAATTGATAGAAGTGATCCTTTTTATCCACCGAATGTGGGTAACTTGAATGCTGATCAGCAGTTAACGATTTTGGGTTTTGGGGCTAGTGATGCGCCTATTTGTGTGACAGGCGAAGGGGCAGAAGATTGTACCAAAGATTGTTTTTTAGGATGTAATGATAATGTACAAGTTTCTTTAGGAATTAATTGCCGAGCGGAGGTCCGACCAGAAATGATTGCGACGGCAATAAATTTAACCTGTCCCAACGGACCAAAAGGAATTGAAATTCTAGAAAATGGCATTGTGATTCCTACGAGTCCTTTTTTAGATGAGTCACATATTGGTCGAACGTTTCAAGTAAGAGTGATTGATTCGGTTACAACGAATTCTTGTTGGGGGTCGATTATTGTTAAAGATAAAACCGCACCAATTATTGGCTGCCAAGCAGATACTTTATCTTGTGCGATTCAAGATGTGTCTCCTGATAATCCTTTGATTGGATATCCAACAGTTACTGATAATTGTTCTAATTCGGTGCCAACTTTGACCTATAGTGATCGACAAATTAGAAGTGGTTGTGGGACAGATTATAGTGGCAGAATTGAAAGAACGTGGATAGCCACGGATTCTGCGGGAATGGTTGGTTCTTGTGTACAAGATATTTTTTTCCGAAGACAAAATATGAGCACGGTTGTTTTTCCTCCTAATAGAGATGGTATAGAAGGACCAATTGTCACTTGTACGGATGCGGCTACTGATCCTGCAAATGTAGGCTCGCCTACAATAAATGGAGATGCTATTTACCCAAATATTATTGGCTTTTGCCAATTGGATGCAGGATTTAGAGATGAAACAATTTCTTTTTGTGCAGGAAATTTGCAGATAGTTAGAACCTGGACGGTGGTGGATGCTTGTACGGGCGATCATATGACGGATATACAAATCATTAGTGTAGTGGACACAACGCCTCCTGCGCTACTGTGCCCTGATACTATTTTGGCAAGTGTAGATATTGGTGCTTGTAATGCTACAGTAGATTTTCCATTTGCAGTAGCCAAAGATGCTTGTTCGACTGCAAGTGTAAGAATAGAAACACCATTTGGCAATATTGAAGATAATGGAGGCACTTTAAATTGGATACCAGTTGGCTATCATGAAATTACTTATATCGCTATTGATGAATGTGATAATCGAACTAGTTGTACGACTATATTACATGTAGCAGATAGGACGGCACCCGTTGCAGCTTGTGATTTTATCAATGATGTCTCTTTACGAGCCACAGGGACGGTATCCGTAGATGCTAGTGTTTTTGATGATGGTAGCCGAGATGGCTGTAGTGGCAATCAGGTTACTTTTCAGGTGCAGCGAGTAGATGATACAACAGATTTTGCAGATTTTGTTACTTTCTTTTGTACTGATGCTGGCGATACTTTATACGTTAATCTTCGAGTGACGGATTTGAGTGGTAACTCAGATGATTGTGTAGCAGCGATTGTTATTACAAATGATACCCCTCCACAAATAACTTGTCCTGCGGACCAAACGATTAATTGTACAGACGATTATTCCGATTTGATTGCTTTTGGTGTGCCGACTATTTTAGATGATTGTGGTGGTACGACGACTTATACTGAACGAGATTCTTTTGAAATTAATAGCTGTGGCTCGGGAAGAATTATTAGAACTTTTGAAGTCTTTCATGGTGGTACAACAATTGCTTGTAGCCAGATAATTACGATTACCAACAATAGTACTTTTGATGGGAATTCCATTCGGTTTCCTGCGGATTATTTGACTTTTGCTTGTGACAATCAGCCCTTAGATCCGGCTTCTTTACCTGATGGATTTAATCGCCCTACTTTTGATTCGACAGGCAATCTTTGTAGTCGAATTCTAGTGAATCCCGAAGATGCTATTTTTGACGATGGAGTGAATCCCGTTGGTTGTTATACCATATTAAGAACGTGGACAGTTATTGATTGGTGTGTTTTTAATCCAAATGATACTGCTGCGGGTGGGTTTTGGAGTCATGTGCAAACGATAGATTTAGTAAATATTGTAGCACCTACTTTTACAAACTGCCCATCTGATTTAACAGCAGATATTGTGAATAGTACCTGTCAAGCAACAGTTCCATTAGCTATGACCGCCTCAGATGACTGTACCCCTACAGATCAGTTAACCTATGCTTATACCATTGATTTAAATGATGATGGAACAACTGATTTAAATGGAACCACAAATGATGCGACAGCAGCTTATCCTGTAGGGACACATAGAGCTAGGTTTACGGTTTCTGATGATTGTGGGAATACAACTCCTTGTAACTTCTTATTTACTGTTCGAGATTTAAGACAACCTATTGCAAATTGTACAGGGGGCACTTTTAATCTAGAAGACATTGGAGATGAATTAAGAGCAACGATAGATCCAAGGCAATTAGTTACTAATTCAACAGATAATTGTACCAATTTTGATGACCTTATAATTACGGTTAATCCTGCTAGTTTTGGTTGTAATGAATTAGGAGATAATCAGATTACTATTACTATTGCTGACGAAGCTGGTAATACAACGGATTGTATGGTAAATGTCACGATTACTGATACCAATAATCGTTGTCCGATTAATAGAACTGCCGTTAATATTAGTGGTGTGATTATTAATGAAATGGGAGAGCGAGTCGATCAAGTAGCGGTTTCGATTAATCACCCTGATGTGGAAACTGCTATGACGAATGAGGAAGGAGAATTTAATCTAAAAGATGTTCCTGTTGGCAATGATTATACCATTCTACCGACTAGAGATTTTGATATTCTAAATGGAATTTCCACCTTTGATTTAGTACTCATCAGTAGGCATATTCTAAATATTGAAGCCATTACTTCTCCTTATCGCCTAATTGCTGCGGATGTGAATCGTTCTAAGACAATTACCGCTTATGATATTGTACAATTGCGTCGATTGATTTTACGATTAAGTACGGATTTCCCTAATAATACTTCTTGGCGTTTTATAAGAACAGACTTTAATTTTGAGAACCCTACTGACCCTAATCAATCCTATTTTCCAGAGGTATATAATATTAATGATTTGCCAACCAATGATATGGAAATAGAAGGCTTTGTAGCGGTCAAAGTAGGAGATGTCAATAATAGTGCTAGAACAGATGCAGCTTTTACCGAAGGTGAATCTAGAAATGCCACCAATACCTTAAAATTACGGACGCAGGATCAGTTTATAGAAACAGGGACAAATATAGCGGTGCCTGTTTATGCATCAAACTTTAGAGATTTACTCGGGTTCCAATTTGCGATGAATTTTGACCCTAATAGTTTGGAGCTGGTCGAACTTCTGCCTAATGAGAAAACGACCTTAAGTCTTAATAATTTTGGGTTAACTTTTCTAGAAAGAGGATTAATTACGACTAGTTGGGAGCAACCAACATCGGGTGCTGACCACGTAGATGAATCTCCAATCTTTACCCTACAATTTAAAGTGAAAGAAACCACTAAACTATCAAACGTACTTTCTCTTAATCAAGCATTCCTGAAAGGAGAGGCTTATAAAACTGCAGAAAATACAACTTTGGATTTATTAGATATAGCCCTATTGTTTGAAGAAGATCGGACCAATCAACCATTCAAATTATATCAGAATAAACCAAACCCATTTAGTCAATACACCATCATTGGTTTTGACTTAAATCAATCAGAAACCGTGACTTTAAATATTATTGATATTACTGGAAAAGTAGTGAAGCAAATTCAACAAGCTGCTTTGGCAGGATATAATGAAATGACGATTAACACAAAAGATATAAATGGTAAAGGAGTTTTCTATTACCAATTGGCTACTTCGACAAGTGTAGCTACTAAAAAAATGATTGTGGTGGAATAGAAGGAGGCTGTTTTATAAATTTCCGAGTATAGATTGATTTCATCGAATTTACCTTTCGGATCTTTTGAAAAGGAGCACCTAAATGCTCCATCTTTTGAGACAGCCCCATAAATACCTACTTAGGCTAATATTCGGTTTTTGGGTTAACGCCTCTTTCTTCATTA
>CAZXYA010000190.1:0-14498 GCA_964644655.1 uncultured Saprospiraceae bacterium
ATTGCGTAGAGTTAAACCTCAATATTTTTAAAACAATACTTTTTAAACAACTTCAAAGACAATAATCTTTGGAGCCAATCCTATTTAATATTATTTTTTTATTTTTTTGATGTAATGATATAGTATTACCAGAATTAGAAACTTCCATTTTGTATTTTTTTAAACCAATTTTAATACTATCATTAAAAGTTTTGTATTTTTTTTCAACAATATGATGTCCATCAATTAATTCAAAAAAATTCAAATTTGACTCAAATGTTATTTCAGAGTAAGTCGTTTTATCAAAATCAGTAAACACAACTGTCCAATTTCCAATAATTGGTGATTTAAAATTCTGATTACAAGAAATAACAACTATAAAAAGAAGAAATTTAAGAGTATTCAATCTAATTTATTTAGTCCACTAATATTTTTTCATCTATACCTTTCATTAAATCCTTTATAGTCAATGATTTATATCTCTTGGGATAAAAAATATTAATTAACATTGCGAAAGGATTAAATCCTTCTGAACAAAAGTATTCTGTGTAAGGGAAATTTGAAATATCTACATTAAATTTTTCACTATATTCTTGTAATAAATCGGATGCGTCGTCTCCATCAAGTTTTAAATCTTCACTAATCCTAGAATTTGCTACTATTTCGCCAAGGTCTCTAGCTGTATGTTTTTGAATCAGTAATTTTAGTTCTGATAATTTTGAATTGCTCATAATATTAGTTTGAAATTATATTATTATATACTCTACTTGTATTTCTGTAAATATGATAACTGTCGTAGGCTAAAATACCCCATCCTATAAACGGTATTGTTCTAGCAGTAAATCGTCCTATTGAAGTAGTAAATTTTAAACCTTTTGTCGTTAAAGTTGGAAGTTTAATAGGAGACCTACCTAGTTTATTACCGAGTGCTTTTGATAAAACAGAAGTTTTATCGCCTGCACCTGGAGTCGTAAATCTCTTTTTAATTGTAGGTGCGCCAAGTGCAATTCCTGTAACAGCAGCAATATCTTTAATTCCGAATTGTTCAAAAGATTCATCAACAAAAATAGCCATTAATAAACCTTCTTTAGTATCATACAACTTTCCATTATATTCCCACGGTGGACCTCCTCTCGCAAGTAAACTATGTACTGCATGATTTAGTAAACCCACTCCAAGCCCACTTCCAAACCCATCTAAAAACTTACCACCACCGAGAACAGACCCTATCCCTCCGCTAAATCCTCCACCTATAATTTGTTCCAATGTACCACCACCAGCAGCAGCTATTGAAGAACCAACCCCTGAACTTATTGCGCCACTTAGAAAACCACTACCAAAAGAACCACCTTCCAAAGTTGAAAATAGACCACCACTAAGTCCATGCGCTCCTGCTCTACCTAATTCATTGATAAAACTTCCTGTTGCTCCAAAACCTTGACCTATTCCATAACTAAATGCGCCACTAACACCTCCTTTAATAGCAGCTTTTCCTGCACCTTGAAAAAAGCCATTATTTTGTTTAGTATTTTGAATACCATTTGTTAATACACTTATTCCTGCTCCTATACCTATCGCTGCAAGTATTCCAAAATCACCATCTGGATCACTATACATCAAAGGGGAAGCATTCATAGAATTATATGGCGACATTCCCATTAAATTTCCTGCCTCTGGATCCACAGACCACCACCTCCCCAACTCAGGGTCTAACGTCCGAAAAGTAGCTCGATTCACATTCAGCCCAAAGTCATCAATTTCCTCAATAGAGTTAAAAGTATAGCGGAAGTTAGCACTATTCATCCAATAGCCCTCCATCTTCAACCCATTTGGATAATAATGCACTTCATCCAAAATCTCACTTGGCGTTTCTATTATCCCATTGCCATTTAAGTCGGCATAAGGTAAGCGAGTATTACCCAAGTGGTCAGCCGTTGTATATTCTATTTAGATAATAATAAGAGCGATTAGTTTAAAACTAATCGCTCTTATTCTGATATTTTTGTGAATCTATCCTAGAGTAATTCATAAATTAAAAAAATTCATATCTCCATCTATATTACCATTAAAGTTCTCCCACATTTTATCTTTTATTTCTTGTATTCGGAGGCTATCAGTTGGATTTGTTTGGCGAATATCAAAGTTAAATTTTCGATGATAAAAATATGGATCTATGCAGAAGCAATATGGCTTAGGTACTATTTTTTTTAGCGTATGAGTTGTCTCCTCATCACTAATTTGAATTTCATCTTTTGAGAGAACTTTTAAGTTTAATTTATATTGTTCTAAAAAAACAATATATCCATCATCTAACAAAATTCGATTGTTTTCCTGAATTCCATGTGTAAATAATCGTTGAACTTTAGAATCATCAATTTGAAGTTGATAATATTCATCAGTTTGGTCATTAGAAGATATTAATGACCAAGTGCCATCAATAGGCGTATTAGGCTTTTGTGATGAGCAAGAATGTAGAAATAATATACTTAATATTAATAATGAATTTTTCATATTGTATTAATAATTTTTTCTTAAAAAGCGGTAATAATTTGATAAATGTAATCCTGCATTTAGGTCTGTTGTAGAAATCGTAATTAATCTCCTAGCTCCCATACTACCCGATTTATTTCCGTTTACAAAGAATCCGGGTCTCTGGTCTGCCCCTCTGCCCATAGAATGATTATATAATTGATTAATATCTTTTGAAAACCCCATACCACTGATTCCCCAATCTTCAAATTTGACTGTGGGATGTTTAGCGGATACATAAAAGTCATATTGATAACCATTTAAAGTAAGTTTTGCTTCAAAACGTCTTACATTACCCCATTTTACATTTCTATGATTTGCATAATCATTATCTAATATTATATCAAATAATTCTAAATCAGGGGATTTGGGACTATAAGCATCTATACAAGCACACATTAATTTTTTGATAAAATCAGGGTCTTTTAAGGCATTTTTTATATTAATCCTAAAACTTAACTCATCAGCAGCATGATTCAGCCCACTAGTAATCAACCCTTGTCCCAATCCACTCCAAAAATTACCTCCTCCTATAACAGAACTAACTCCACCACTCAATCCACCAGCCCCAATTTGAGCCAACGGATGACTACTACCAATCAAAGAACCAACCCCAGAACTGGCTGCACCACTTAAAAAACCACTACCAAAACTACCACCATTGGCTCCTGCAAATAAACCACCTGTTAGACCATGTGCGCCAGCTTGGAATAAACCAGTTCCCAAAGCACCTATTTTACTTGATAGAACACCAGCAGCATCTCCAATACCAGCAGAAAAAACACCTTGCGCCCCTCCTATAATTGCTGCTTTTCCTCCTCCTTGAAAAAATCCTTGTCCATTTGATACATTATTAATACCATTCATTAAAAAACCTATACCAGCACCTATTAATAACGGATTATCCCCATTGGGGTCATTATGAACCATCGGGCTATTAAGCATCGAATTATAAGGAGATAACCTACCATACATTTCTGCATCTGGGTCAACTTCATTCCATCTCCCTAATGCAGGGGCATGCAAACGGTTAGTAGCTCGATTCACATTCAGCCCAAAATCATCAATTTCTTCAATCGAATTAAAGGTATAACGTAAATTGGCACTATTCATCCAATAGCCTTCTAACTTTAACCCATTGGGATAATAATGCACTTCATCCAAAATCTCACTCGGTGTTTCTATTACCCCATTGCCATTTAAATCGGCATAGGCTAAACGAGTATTGCCTAAATGGTCAACCGTTGTGTATTCCATTTAGAAAATATAAAAGCGATTGATTTTAAGTCTAATCGCTTATAACATTATTTTTTGGAAACTTATTTTAGTACAATACAATGCTAGGACCATATAGCCTAAATATATTTTCTATTAGGTTTCCCTATTTCTTCTCCTAATTCAATTAAAGTATCTCTTGCCATCAATCTGAGACTTTTCCATTTAGGGTGATTTTTGAATTGTTCCTCTTCTAAATTTTTCAACTCTATATCATTTACTAACATATTTATTAGATTGTTTAACCTCAATAACCAAGCAATACCTTGATAAGAGAAACAATGATTCTCTATTAATTGAGGAAGAACTAAAAAATTATTTCCAAATGTATCTAATACCTCAAAAGGGACATCTACAAAATCTGGAAAACAAATTATTTGTTCTGAATAAGGAAGAGCTAATAATTTAATACTTTCAATTATTTTAGTTCGTTGGTAATTAATATTTTCCATGTTTAAAATTTAATTGGCTAAAAATTTAAAAATACCTCTTCCAGAAGATATTTTCCAATAAGGTTTTCCATTAAAATGTCGATGAGTACCGGGGTGATATTGGATAAATTTATCTGTAAAATCTGTTCCTCTACTGTTTAATTGTCTATAAGTCCAACCTTTCCCTGCATTTCTTCCTTTATTTAGTGTTCCCTCAACCCATCCGTCTGAGTTTTTTAAAATGGCTCTAACTTGATTTAATGACTTTCCTTTTAATAATTGCGGATTTGCAATTACATCAAATACACTTTCAAGAAATTTCCCTGTAGGTCTTAATGTTCTACTAGCACTAACTACAACTTCATCAGGTAAAGCATTAGACCCAACACTATATCCCGAAATCTGAGATACATCATCCCCAAATCCTCCCACAGTCATTCTCCCTCCTTTTGCTGCTGCATCTACCGCACCAGATAATCCAGTTTCAGCAGCTTCTACACTAGTTGATGCTAATTTTCCTGTCCACGGATTTACCCCATTAGGTACTGTTAAAGCACCAGTAACTGCTCCTATTCCTCCTCCTATTGCTCCGGCTAGTAGTGTTTGTTTAGCACTATACTGGTCCCCAAAAGCAAGTCCATTTCCAACTTGAGTTAACCCATCTCCTGCTATTCCAGAAGCTGCACCAATGGCAAAGCCTTTCAATGCGCCTGCTCCAACCACTCCAGCACCCGTAGCTGCTGTTAAAGCACCTCCTGCCGCACCAATACCAAAGGCTTTTAAACCGCTACCAATACCATCAATTTGATTCCAATGAGTGGCCACATTTATGGCTCCTCCAATTACTGCTCCAACTGCAATATGAATCCAATCTCCATCAGGGTCATTATATACAAATGGACTGTTTCCCATTGAATTGTAAGGATTCATGTGCATTAACCCTGCCGCCTCTGGATCCACAGACCACCACCTCCCCAACTCAGGGTCTAACGTCCGAAAAGTAGCTCGATTCACATTCAGCCCAAAGTCATCAATTTCCTCAATAGAGTTAAAAGTATAGCGGAAGTTAGCACTATTCATCCAATAGCCCTCCATCTTCAACCCATTTGGATAATAATGCACTTCATCCAAAATCTCACTTGGCGTTTCTATTATCCCATTGCCATTTAAATCGGCATAAGATAGGCGTGTATTCCCTAAATGGTCAGCCGTTGTGTATTCCATTTGTGGCGTTCCATTGATGTAATGTAAACGCCCTTCGGCATGATAAATACTTTCTAAATTTCCATCTACATACTCGACACCTCCAATATAATCTCTAGTTTCCAAAATCGCACCATCTTTATCTTTTAGCACTTTTGCTAAAAGGGTTCCTGCACCATCATAGGTAAAAATAATGGTTTTACCCTCTTCTAAGGTAATTAATTCAGGTAAATCTAAATGATTGAAGGTGTTGCTAATTGCTTTTTGAGGGTCTAGTTGTAAATTTCCATTTACATCATAATGGTTAGTGCTTGTATTCTTTTGCGTATAACCTCCCGTCTCAAAACCACTTTGCGGACAATCCTCAATTTTCGCTAAAAAATTCATGCCTGCAGGTACTTGAAAGCCTGCGGTTAATTTGATTTCTTCTCCTGCTTGATAGGTTACTTGCATACTGCTATTAATCAAATTATCCGCTTCTAACTTCATTTTTACAGCGTGTAATTCGCTATTATCAATCGTCGGTTGAATGTATTTATTATCTGGACAAGGAGCAGCATCTGTTACAATTGCTAGATGATTACTATCTGCATAAGTATAATCTAATTGGTCAATAAGTATTTCTTCTAAACAGGTTTGAGTAGGCGTTAGCCCATAACGACTTAATGTTTTGATATTTCCTCTTTTATCGTAGGTCATATCTACATCATAAATACCCGATTCATCGACCATACCACTACTATTCTCATCAAAATAATCTGCATTGGTTAAGCGATTATATAAGTCATATTGTAAAGAAAACCCTTGTTTTTCTCGACCTCTTACTTGCCATTTCACCCCTGTTATATTCCCATTCTTTTGCGCAATCGCACTTGTTCCAGAAAAAGGAACATCATAGGCTAATTCCAAATAGAAAAGGTCTTTATTATCCAGATTACTTAGAGTTGGATTAGTAGGATTGGGTAACGCTTTGGGGCAATCCATTAATGCCCTTTGGGAACCTGTTAGGTTGGCGGTATTAATTTTTGATAGTAGCCTATTTTCTAAATAACTATAATCGCATTGCTGCAACCATGCTTGTCCACCGCCAAAGCCCGTTTTGCCTTGCAGTTTTTGGACTAGCTGTTCTTTTTCATCATAAAATTTACTGTTGATGGTATAAGCAGGACTACCATTTGCTTGGAATCTACTTTCTCTTGCCCGACCTGCATAATCTATAGTTTCGGTAGTGGTAATATCAAAACTATTGCCATAAGCTTGATGGCTATAAGTGGTTGTAATTGGGTTATCTGCTCCATCATAGACAATGTTTGTTGTTTCTGAATTAGGAACAAGGGTTTTGTGATTATTGCTCTTTTGCTCGGTGATTAATGCACAAGTATTATAGGTATTGGTCGTCTCTAGCCAGTTATTACCACCATCCAAAATCTTAGTTCTGACCGTTTTAACTTTATCCTTTTCATGCACTGCTGTCCCGTAAATGGTTTCTATTAGAGGTATGGTCGGCTCATGTCCAAAGTCAGGAAAAAGTAAGTTACTATTATAAAAACCAGACTTTATTTCTCTACCATATACATCATAATGATAAACATAATATCGGTAATCGGGGTGTTCATCAATATAGCCATCTCTACGAGCAATCAATAAGTCTTGGTCATTATAGGAATAACGCATCATAGCCTTCCCGGGATGATACTCTTCTATTTTGCGGTCTTCTCGGTCGTATTCACAGAAAAATAATAGGTCTTTTTGGTTAATATTCGTGTTTGGAGGTAAAGTATAAACTCGCCTATCCTTATCATCAAAAATGTGCTTCGTATCAAAGTTTAAATTAACCGCCTCATTATTATCCGTCCTTCTGCTCAATATCGTTCTTCCTTTTTTATCCGAAAAAGTAATGGATTTATAGTTATTGGCATCAATCACCGTTGTTTTAAATAATTCATTAGCTGCATAAGCGGTATTCGTACTATCAATCGTAATACCATCTGCTGCTTCATTTGCGCCATATTCATAAGTGGTTGTATGCCAATCAGGAGGGGTAACCGTATGTTTTCGATTTAAGGGAGAAGGATAAAAAGTCGTCTCGGTAAACTTCCAATGACTTTGAGGAGGAATAAAAGTGCCTGTATTATTGGCAAATATTTGAGGTTCATATTGTATATGTGGTCGTCCTTGATTGTCATAATCAAGTGCTATCACAATATCGTCTGTAGGACTATCTGGCCCCTGCGCTCTTTGAACCGTTACCCTATCTCTACCTAGCCCATCTTTATAGGTAAAATTAATTAAACTAGTTAAATCACTATTGGCATTTACGTCAGGAAAGGTAGTGGTGGTTTTAACATAATTATGGCTAATATTAGAGGTTCTAAAATGATAGTCAAAGTTACTAACGATATTTTTACAATCATCGGTTACGGTTATCGGACGTAATATTTTATCATAAACAACTGATTGAGAGGTGCCATCAACGGCAGTTACTTTTCTAACTAAGGAACTATTATTTGGGTAATATTCCGTATTTTCTGTAAAATCCAAATAAGTTTTACTCGTTAATAATCTATTTTGGTAGGTATAGGTTTCTGCATCATCCCAATGGGCTTTGCGCCACGATTTTATCATCCCGTCAAAAGTGTATTCTTCTATATATTCTTGAATATCCCAAATACCAGCGCCAAGTTGTCCATCGCTCCATGTTCTTTCAAATCTGGCGGTGGTATAGGGGCGAATAATACCCCCTGCTAAAAAGATTTCATTAGGGCTATGTCCATCAGGGTCATAAAAGGCAAAATTGGTTCTATTCCCTCTTAGTAAATTGCCTGCCACATATATTTCTGTTTGATAAGGAAGCGCAATACGGTTCTCATTTTGAAAGATATTTCTATAAAGTATCCCCGGATGGTCAATGGTATAACTAATGTTTTCTTCGGTAATTTTTCCATCACTATTGGTATTAATAATCACATTAGGGGCAATAATGGTGGGATGATATTGATAATTGGTGGTCGTACTGACTCCATCCTTTGTATTGATAACGGTTCCTGGTAAAAATATTCCCGTCCGAGGTTGATAAATAATATGATGGGTAAAATCATTGATTAAGGTAGAACCATTATAAGTAGGTACATGCTGTGCTTTAAAAGTAAATCCACTTACATAATTATAATCATCGTAAGTAGCATTATTACTTCTTTGGGTTTGACTGCTTGTTTCAACTGTTCCGTTTTGATGAATGATTTTTTGTTGAGCAAGCACGCCTGCTTCTACTCGAATTGGTACGGGTTCAATGGGATAATCATCATAAACCTCTGTGCTATCTTCCACAAAAAATTGATATTGCTGTAAACCATTGCCATTTTCTTTAATAACAGTATTTGAGTACCCTAAATGATACCCCGCAAAACTTGATAAAGGCTGCACACTAGAAGAAGTAAATAGCACCGAATAATCATTCAGCGAAAAAGCATATTTAGGTCGGTTAAATAAGATGCCACTAGAACGAGTTGGGTCATCTGCATCTTTATATTCGTAGGTTCGGATGATGTCTCGACTATGGTCTTCACTAAAGTCTGCATGCAAGCTGCCATCGTGCGTTGTTGTTTTTTTCAATCGAAGTCCTCCTGCAATTTCATTGGTTCCTCCTGTCAAAAAAGACAAATTAAGGGTGGCTTTAGCATCCGTAGAAATCACTTCAAAAATATAGCTTTCTCCTGCTTCTACAGGAACAAACTGCCCATTTAAGATAACCCCAATATTTGTTATTTCCCCTTCTATGCAGGTAGGCGTACTGCTATCAAAAGATGGAGAAGAGTAAAAAGGTAATAAAGGCGCACTAGCCCTATATATTTTGAATTGAACCTCATTATTGGGATTAGGACTTAATGGGCTACAACCAAAAATATCATCCACTATTGGCTCAATGCAAAGTTCCCATTTGCCTGTTTCTATTAATGCCTCCGAAATAGTAATCGTTTGTTGATTGGATTTATTTCCATCACAATTACAATTACAACTCGCTAAATCCTGAGGAAAAACATAATTGGGTGTTGGATCGTGTTTAAAATAGTCATTAGATTCATATTCGATTTCCGTCCATCCTTTGGTGGGTAGGGTCACTCTTTTTAAAGCGCCAATCAATTGGGCTTTGTGATAACTAGAGCGAAGCACACTACTGGTATAAGTAATGTTGCCATTATTGGGAAAAGCATTGGCACTAGGGATAATATCGTCAAAATCATTATTATCGGTCCTAATAGCTACATTGAAGTCATATCGAAAGTTGTAAAAATCCCAATGGTCTCTATTCTTATCTAAGATACTTGCAAAAAACGGACTGCCGTTTGGATTATCAATTCCATAATAATCAAAAGCAAAAACGGGTTCTGAATCCGTCATATCACAAGCAATCTTTTGGACAGATTTTAGTTGTAACCGTTGATAGTCTGGTCCACTACCCGCGGGGTCTTCAAAATAATCATGGGTTAAATCATAATTATAACAATCATTGCCAGTTGTGACTTGGACTTGATTAATGCCTTTGGGAAAACCACTAACAGGGTGTAAATCAAGGCGATTGAAATAATTGAAGGTAACGGTTTTGGTAGGGCTAATGATTTTATGAATAATCTGTCCATCTATCTCTATTTCAATGGGTGTATCAGTACAATCTGGCGTAAATTGAATACTTCCATTATCATAGCCAGTACGAGTACAATAAGGTAAGTTTTTAAATTTATATTGATTGGTGCTATATTCAAAATCTATTCCGTGATAAGTATCGAATGACTCTATGCGAGTGAGCATCCAAGCCGTTAATTGTTCTTCTCCGTTAATGGTGGTATATTCTAAAGCACTCACACTACTATTATGCGGATGATAGCCAAAATGGTAAATCATGCCGTCAGGGGATTGGATTTTAAAGCCTTTGAAGCTATTATCGGTATGCGTAATAACTGTTACTTTGATGTCTGACTGAGGCAACATTTTAACATTCTGCGTATTATCGAAGATGAATTTTCCGACCAATCCTCCTGCACTAAAGGTATAAATATCACTTTCCGAGTCTATATCCCCATCCGCAGCATCCCCAAAATCATTCACATTAAGAGTCGAACCATGATGATAAAAACCTTTGATTGCATCATCATCTTCCTGAGATAAAATAGTTCTAGTGACGAGTCCGCCTGCTGCTAAATGAAAGCCTAGACCGACATTAGAAGCAACCTCACTCAAACGGAAACTACTATTATAGGAAAGCCCTACACCATGCGAAACAGTCGCATCTTGCACGGCACATAGCGGCAAAACATAGCCTGCCGCACCTGTGTAGAAATTAGCATTAATCTCTGCTTGCCTACCATAATTCATTGCCGCCGCAGAAGGAATTGAAGGACTATTGATAGCTGTATTAAAGGGTTGGGAAAAGACAGACGTAGCCATCAAAAAGAGTACCCCTACAAGGATATTTCTATAAATTGTTATCATTGTGTACTGTGTTTTGGGTTATTCAATCGTTAATTTCTGAACCAAGCTATTTTGATTCGAGCGAACTTTCACTAAATAAAAACCAGCATTTAATTCACTTATATTTATCGTTGTTTGTAAGTTTTGGCTATTTGTTTGAAGTGTTTTAAATAAGACTAATTTACCATCAGCCGTTAGTATTTCAATAGTGGAGGGGTTGGTATTTATATGGTTTAATTCAATAGTAATTTGGTTAGTAGCAGGATTGGGATATACACTTAATTGAGCATCTTTCCATAGATTATCTTTTGTATTATCAGCACTTCTTTCTGATGCTTCTACTACTTCATTGTCCACACAAATAGGTTCAATTAATGTCAAATTATGTCTTACACCTGTGGAATCCAAGACGGCTTGCATTCTTACTGCTTGTCCACGAGTGAACATATATTTGCAATTATCTGAAGTGTTAGCAGACATAAAATTCATTAGCATTTCAGGAACCAGGGATTTAGTACAAATGGATACATGAAGGTTGGAAGGACAACCGCTATTTCGACTATTATGTAAGGGCGTATCATCTACAAAATCATCAGAACAGGGATAATCTAGGGAATGTCCAGAAAGAGGATAAAGATTTAAATATTGTGCTATTAAAAAGGTCAATGTTTTTGAATCCCCAAAATTTTCATTGGCAGTCTCACCAAAATAATGGTAGTTAATCACTACACCATCTGTTTGAGACAAACCCCGATTAGGCATTTGGGCAAAACCTGCATTTTCTGGAGATAGTGCAACAATCCATATATTGAGTAAACGATTAGGGGTAATCGCAAGACTACCGTCTTGGTTATTTTTGATACCTGTTGTTTCCTTCCATTCTAAAGTACTTGTAGGCACATATTGAACGCCTGAAATAGCGTTTCCCTCTCCATCGTGCGTAGCCAAACAAAATCTAATTTTGGTATCAACGGCTTGCTTGGCATAACGACCATCTGGGTCATTGGGGTGGTTTTCAATAATTTCTTTTAAGGAAAAATCGGCATTAAGTGCAGCTAATTGTATTTCTATTTGCTCCATTTCTACCCGTTGGGCTTCATTAGCATATAAGACATGAAAAACAATAGGAATCGTTTTTTCCTCAAAGGTTGAGCTAAAGCGAGTAAATTGAGCGGATTGTTGCTCTAATGAACTAAGCTGCTCTCCATTATCAGGAGCAACATTATCTGTCTGTAACGATTTATTATAGGTAAGTGTCGTAAAGTTTCTGGTAACTTCTTGTGCTTGGATGGTTAAAAAGCTTACTCCTAAGAGTAATACTAAGTAGAGATACTTCATTTAGCATTGGTTTAAAGGTGATTGAATTTAATTGGTTTTTGAAATTAATTACCTAAACAGTAATGAGATGAAAGTATATAAAATATTTATATGCACCAAATTTTGTGCAGGGATTCTGTTAGAAAATTTGATAAATTAACTTTTGTTATCGACTAAACGCTTAACCGTTGTCTTGTAAAACTGCTTGCCATTAGCCGTCTGAAAACCCAAATCATTCAAAGAATGGGCTATCTTTCCCCATCCCATTCAAGCGGTTCTACATTTATGAATTATGCCTAATATCTTTTGTTGTTGTTTACTAGAAGTAGCTTTAGCTCTAATTTTAGCTAGGCCCAATGACCTTCCTTTAGCTGTTAGATTTTGTCTATTCCCAAAAGTCTTCCCTTCCAATTTCTTAGCTTTCAAAGCCGCTTTCGTTCTAATAGAAACTAACTCTTTAGCCCTTTGAGCAAGTCCAAAAGCAATAGACAAAGTAAGACTGTCAGAAGCAGGTAAATCACAAGATTGAAACAAACCTCCTAGTTTCTTTTTAGTCGAAAGGGTAAAATCTATATCATCAGATAAACAATCTAAAGAAGCAATTATGAATGTTACCTGATGCTTGATACAATAATTAATAGCTTGTTTTAAAATAGTATCATTGTCATCATTAATAAATTCTTTGGAAAGAGTAGCTTTATCTAATTTCGCAAAATGGCTAATAATCGCTCTTTGAGCATCCAAACTTAATCCCTTTTTTTTGGAAATTGTATAGTACGCTACAAAGTGATTTTGGGTCAATATTTTTTTCTTGCTTTTTCTTCTTTTAGAGCTAGTTAGAGGGGTAACAAATCAGGAAGAAAGGTTACTGGATTGATACCCTTTCCCCACCCTATCAAGATGAGTTTTCAAAAAAGAAAAAATATGAGCAATCACATTGACGGTTACGGCATTTCCAGTTTGTTTAAATCTTTGGGTATCTGACATCATTCTATTTTTTCGAGGAACCAGGGTTCGATTATCAGGAAAACCTTGCAAACGTTCTGTTTCTATTGGGGTTGGACTTCTAACAGCTAATGAATTTGCCCCATATCCACCTTCCTTTTGGACTACAAACATATTAATTGCACGAATACCACCTGTTAGACAATTGGCTTTATTGGAAGGTCAAGCGATATATTGGACAGTTTCTTTATTTCTTTTGTTGGAATCTATTCCAAAGAGTTTTTTGTTTTCTTCTCTTTGAGTTTTGCCTAATTTTGTTCTAATTTCGATTAATGGCGAAGGTGTTTTTTCATTGCCAGAAAGAATGATTTGTTTGCCTTTTTTAGCTTGTCGATTGTAAAAATACTTGTTGTCCACATTGTCTTCTAAAATATCTTCGATACCAATATTGGCATCTTTTGGTTGGCTAACATTAGGAATATTAGTTCGATAATACCTCTTTCTATTTTGAGCAGTTAGCAAAGCAGAATTAATCATTATTGGCTCAGCGCCTAAAGTTTCAGAGATAAAATCTCTATCCTTATTATTCATACTTGCTACATTTTCTAGGACAAAGTAGGCAGGTTTCTTTTCTCTTAATATTCTCACGTATTCTAAAAATAAGCCACTTCTGCTACCTTTTAAACCTTCCCTATTATTTTTGGCAATAGATAAATCTTGGCAAGGAGAACCACCAACCAATATGTCAAAATCGGGTAGTTCATCTGTATCTACTTTACTTACATCGCCATAATTTTTGACTCATGGAAAGCGATGAGCCAAAACAGCACTAGAGAATTTATCAATTTCACATACGCCTATCACTTCTACATTTTCTTTTCAAAAGGTTTTGATAATGCCTAGTTCAAAACCACCGATTCCAGAAAAAAGGCTAAATATTTTCATTTGTGACCATTAAGAAATAATACGATAACCCTAATCAAAATAGACAAAAAATCTATGCAAGGTGCTAAAGTTTTTGTTTTATTCAGTTTAAATACATTTAATTACTGCATTAAAATAAATTATATTCTATATTTACTGTGATAATAAAAACCGCCCAATGGAATAGGACTCCAAAGGACGGTTATTTGTGAATTAAAATTCAAAGTAATGTTACGAAAAAATGATGAACGAACAAACCCCGCAGGGGCAGAAGTTTGGGGAACTTCTGGTAGAGTGAACCACAAAGTGGGTGGGCTGTGGAAGCAAAAGGAGAAGCACCAAGATGAGGCTTCCGAGTATCGCAGATTGAAAAACCGCTACGAATCTAAGCCTTTTTACGAGCGTAATTTTGCCCTCTTTAGATTTGCT